>JAGUXD010000030.1 GCA_020062035.1 Candidatus Brocadiia bacterium
GCCTACCGACCCTGGTGTGCTCCACCCGATAAGATACTCTTTTAACAGGCGAAAATATGGAATCCATTATAATAAGCCCGACTTCACTGTCTTCCGATGTAAAATGTTCTTCAGCCGGCACATAGCCCCTACCTTTTTTTACGGTCAGTTCAGCAACAAATTCTCTTTCGTCTACTAAAGTAGCAATATGTAAATCAGGATTTACAATTTCTATCATCGGGTCTGTCTTGAAATCAGCCGCAATAATTGGTCCTTTACGGTTCACTTCAAGACATAATTTTTTCGGTTCGTTATCAGTAGAATTAATCCTGATTACGAGTTTCTTAAGGTTGAGGACGATATTTACGCCATCTTCTAAAACGCCATCCATAGAGCAGAACTCATGGTCAACACCTTTTATTTTAAGCGAAATAGGTGCTGAGCCTTCAATAGAACTAAGGAGAACTCGTCTTAAGCCGTTACCAATAGTATGCGCAAAGCCGGGCTCAAACGGCTCTATAATAAATTGACCATATTCTGAAGTAGTAGTTTTTTCGTCAAGAACCACACGTGAGGGCATCTCAAACTCACGCCACTTTGTTCTTAATGTCCTCATAAACACCTCCTTTGTCCCGCAGGGATGGACGTTTTTATCTTGAAGCAAATTCTACAACTAACTGCATATTAACCGGAACGGAAATATCTTCTTGTTTAGGTAACTGGACAACTTCTACGAGTAGCGTATCGTCCCTTGTTTTTAGCCATGATGGAATAGCATCTCGTTTAGCAATCTCGCGCCAGGTTGTAATTAATTTCTGACTGTGTTCTTGTTTATAAGGCGTAATGATATCGGTGGCTTTGATATTAAAAGAGGGGATATTTACTCTTTTATTATTTACCATAATATGACCGTGAGAGATAAATTGTCTTGCCTGACTTCTTGAGGTAGCCCAGCCGACATTATAAAGAAGATTATCTAACCTCGTTTCTAAAAGGACTAAAAGATTATCGCCTGTGTTACCAATTTGCTGTTGGGCACGAACAAAATATCTTTTGAACTGTCGTTCTTTGATGCCATAGAGTTTCTTAAGTTTCTGTTTTTCTCTCAGATGAAGCCCGTAATCAGTAAGTCGGCCTCCTCTTTTACCCTTTGAACTGTGTTGACCTGCTGGATATGGTCTTCGTTCTATGGCGCAACGAACTGTTTCGCATCGTTTTCCGCGTAGAAATAATTTGGTCTTTTCTCTACGGCATAATTTACATTTCGCATTATTATTTAATTTTGCCATTATTCTTATTTCCTTCCAGGTGAGATTAAACGCGTCGTTTTTTACGGGGTCTACAGCCGTTATGAGGCAATGGGGTTACATCTTCAATAGACGTTACCTGAAGTCCTGAGGCCTGAAGGGTTCTAATCGCGGATTCTCTGCCTGCGCCAGGTCCTTTGACACGGACTTCTACTTCCTTAATGCCAAATCTTTTTGCTTTCTCAGATAAACTATCAACGGCTCGCTGGGCCGCAAATGGTGTACTTTTACGAGTGCCCTTAAAACCAACTGTGCCACCAGAGGCAGAACAAAGTATGTTCCCACGCTCATCAGCAATAGAAATAATTGTGTTATTAAAAGTCGCCTTAATATGAGCAATTGCTTTTGTTACAGTTCGTTTTACCTTTTTCTTGACGGGTTTAGACGGTGTTGGCGCAGTTGGTTTTTTGGTTTCTTCAACCGGCGCTCCATCCATTACTTTGGCTTTTTGTGTTCCCATAGAAGTTTCAAACTTACAGGTTACAGGTTTTTTACTTCTAACTCTTTTATGTTTTTTCTACTGCGATTTTTCTACCCGCAACGGTTTTGCGAGGACCTTTACGGGTCCTGGCATTTGAACGAGTTCTCTGGCCACGCACTGGTAACCCTTTACGATGACGAATACCCCTGTAGCATCCTATTGTTTTTAGCCGTTGAATATTCTGTGAAATCGCTCGTCGTAAGGCACCTTCAACTGTATAATATTTGTCTATTACGGTATTAAGTTTGCTAATTTGCTCTTCAGTTAGGTTTTTTACTCTGATATTCGGGTCAATTCCTGTTTCCTGTAATATTTTTTGTGAAGTGGGCAGACCAATTCCATAAAGATAAGTCAAACCAATTTCAACCCTTTTGTTCGCGGGTATTTCAACTCCAGCAATACGAGCCATAGGTTACTTTTCCTTTTTAGCGCCTGCGGCGCCACTACTTTCCCTGACGTTGTTTATGCCTGGGATTGGTGCAGATAACTCGCACCACTTTTTTTCTTGCAATAATCTGGCAATTTTCACAAATTCGTTTTACTGAAGCACGGACTTTCATAAGTTTATCCTTGTTCCACTGGGACCCGGTGGGTCTCTCTGGGTTTATTACTGTCTGTAGATTATTCTGCCTTTAGTAAGGTCATAGGGCGAAATTTCCACCGTAACCTTGTCACCGGGCAAAACCTTAATAAAATACATTCTTAATTTACCGGCCACATGGGCTAATATGATATGGTCATCTTTTCGGCCCGCTCCGCTCTCGCTGGGCGAGCCGAAGGCGGACCCAGCTTTGGCGGACAATTTTACCTTAAACATTGCGTTTGGTAACGACTCTAAAACAACCCCATCTATTTTTATCGGCTCTTCTTTGGGCATATAATAAGAATGTCTAATACCTAAATCCTAATGATCCCGCTGAAGCGGGAAATCACTAAACCACTCGCCCGAAGGCGTCGCCTGTGGCGAACCTCGCCCCGAAGGGCGGGAGGTCTCGCCTAAAGCGGATAATGACTAAAATTTAGACATTAGTCATTAGTTATTAGCAAAAGTAAGAATCTTTCCTCTGTATTTTTCCACCAGGACCGTATGCTCAAAATGAGCAGACAGTTTGCGGTCTTTTGTAACAACGGTCCAACTGTTAGGCAATGTTTCAACTTCCCAGGTTCCCTGGTTGACCATTGGCTCAATCGCAAGGACCATTCCTTCTTTAAGGATAATATCTTCTTCCTTTTTTAGCGCTGTCGGATCAACATAATTAGGTATCTGTGGCTCTTCGTGTATTAAAGAACCGATACCGTGTCCGACCAAATCTCTTACAACCGAGAATCCATTAGATTCAACGAGGTTCTGGATTGTTTCTGATATTCGTGAAAGTTCTACACTGTCGCGGATTTTACTGATTGCCAGATAAAGAGATTGTTTAGTAACATCAATCAGTTTTTGCGCTTCCCTTGAGATTTTGCCTACTCCACAAGTAATCGACGCATCAGCGTAATACTTTTTGTAACATACGCCTATGTCAATACTAACGATATCTCCTTCTTTTAGGGTTCTTTTTGAAGGGATACCGTGGACAACTTCTTCATTAACAGAAGCACAGATATTAGCCGGGAAGCCGCGATATCCCTTAAAAGCCGCAGAAGCACCGTTTTCTCTAATATATTTTATTGCTATCTCTTCCAGATACTCAGTTCTAATATCAGGTAATACCTTCTCGGATACTAAATTTAGGGTTCTGGCTAAAATCTGTCCCGCCTTATAAATTAGTTCTACCTCATAAGGCGATTTACATTTTATCACGCTCCACGCTCCGCGCTCTACCGTGCCGTCACCTTTAGTTTTTCTGATATACTCTGCCCAATTTCTTCTTTTCGCCGATTGCCATCTATGGCAATTAATCTGTCCTGATAATAATCTTTAAGACTTTGAGTTTGTTCCAAATAAATTGCATAACGTTTTGTAATGGTTTCTGTTGTATCGTCTGTCCTCTGGTAAAGTTCAGACCCGCAAGCATCACACTTATTTTCAAGACGAGGGGGGGCGTATTTTAGATGGAAATTGGCTTTACAGCGTCTGCAAACCCTTCTAAAAGAAATCCGTTCTATCACTACTTCTTTCGGAACTTCTAAATAGACGACCTTATTTACTTCTCTATTAATCTCTATCATCGCCTTATCTAACGCCTTTGACTGGATGCTATTACGAGGAAATCCATCAAGCACAAAACCCCTGATGCAATCTTTTTGAGTAACTCGCTCTTTAATCATACTGATTACATCTCTATCTGGGACAAGCCCTCCTTCTTCCATAAAAGATTTGGCTTTAAGTCCTAAGACCGAGGATTGCGAGACCTGTTCACGAAGCATATTCCCGGTAGAAATAAAAGGCACATTAAGATGTTTGGCTAATTGTTCTGCCTGAGTTCCTTTACCTGAGCCAGGCGCACCTAAAAAAATGACTATCATTTAACGTCTCCCCCTTATCCTGCCCTTTTTAAGAAATCCCTCATATTCTCTGATTAAGAGATGGGATTCTATTTTTTGTGCCAGGTCTAATCCGACGCCAACCACAATCAAAATACCGGTTCCGCCTAAAAAGGCAGTAACAAATCTATCCACGCCGAGGGCATAAGATGCCATATTAGGTAAAAGCGCAACAAAGACTAAAAAAGTCCCGCCCACTATCGCTATCCGATTCATTATCCGCTCTAAATAAACCGTGGTATCATAGCCGGGTCTGATACCCGGCACGAAACTTCCCCATTCTTTTAGCGAGTCTGCCATTTCTACTGGTCTAAAATATAACGCAGTCCAGAAATAAGTAAAGAAATATATAAGAACAATATAAAAGATTACATACCAGAAACCGCTCTCCCCTCGGCTGAACAGGTGGATCAGAAGGTCGGACTTAAACATCCTGCCTATCATATCTGGAAATGCCATTAAGGTGGAAGCAAAGATTACAGGCATTACACCTGCCTGATTTATCTTCAGGGGCAGGAAATGCCGTTGAACTCCGAATGCGGATTGTCCCTTGATGTGTTTTGAATATTGGACAGGGATTCGTCTTTGGGCCTGGGTCATATAGACAATCGCGATAATCATACCGATGTATATTAATAAAAGTATCAGGGGTCTATCTATATTGATTTCACCAGCAGTAACGCTCGTATACATTTCCATAACCGCCCTGGGCATTTGGGCAATGATACCGGTCATAATAATAATAGAAGCGCCATTACCGATACCATATTCTGTAATCTGCTCGCCGAGCCACATCACGAACATTGCGCCAGCCGTAAAAGCAAGTATTGCGGAAATACCAAAAGAAAGCCCACCGCTATCTGCAATAACCGGCCTGCCTCCTGTCTGAAGTGATTTCAGCCACAAAAATGCCGAGAAAGACCAGAATAAACAGATTGGAAGTGTTGCTAATCTGGTGTATTGACTGATTTTACGATAACCAGAAGGACCTTCTTTGGCAAGTGCTTCTAATTTAGGAACGACCTTTACTAACAGCGAAAAAATAATTGATGCCGTGATGTAAGGCATAATACCTAACGAAAAAATAGAAAGGTTCTCAATAGAACCACCAGAGAAAAGCGAGATAAATCCATAAAGTCGTCCGGCACCTTCTGAAAACTGTTTCATCAACTCCCGCACGACATTTGTATCTATACCGGGAACCGTAATAAAATAGCCCAATCTGAATACAACAAGCATTCCGAAAGTAAAAAGAATGCGTCGGCGCAATTCAGGCACCATAAAAATATTTGTAATTACTTCTTTTATCCTTTGCATATAACGACTTTACCGTTTTTTTGTTGGATTTTGTTTATGCTCTCTTGACTGAAATAATGTGCTTCTATGGTAAGATTTTGTTTCTCCAGTTCGCCTTTTGCCAGTATCTTTATTTTATCAGAAACATTTTTAACTATACCTTTTTCCCGTAGTTTTATTGGGTTTATCGTTTCGCCGTTTTCAAAGCGGTTTAACTCTCTTATATTTACAACGGCTATTCTTTCTTGAAAAACGGTATTATTAAACCCTCTTTTTGGTGTTTTTCTAATAAGAGGCATCTGTCCGCCTTCAAAATAACCTCGGCGATGATAGCCGGAACGGGCTTTCTGACCTTTATGACCCCTGCAAGAAGTCCCACCGTGTCCCGAGCCATCACCACAACCAACTCTTTTCGGCTTTTTATGTCCCCTTTTTACTGCTTGATGTAATTGTGTAAGATTCATAAAAACTTAACTCTTTAATAATAATTTTCTTTCCTTATACGATTTAACGGTTTTAAGAGCATTGATAGTAGCTTTCACCACATTTGTAGGATTGGTGCTACCCATCACTTTTGCAAGAATATCTTTTACTCCTAAGAGTTCCAAGATAGCCCTGACGGTCGAACCAGCAATAATTCCTGTGCCGGGACAAGCCGGTCTAATAATAACTTTTGTGGCACCATATTTACCTCTGACCCGATGTGGTAAAGTAGTGTTTTTCATCGGAACTCTTATTAAACTTTTTTTCGCCTGTTTTACTGCCTTGGTAACAGCAAAAGGCACTTCATTAGCAGAGCCCTTACCATATCCTACCTGTCCATGACGGTCGCCTACTGAAACTAAAGCAGAAAAACCCATCCGCTTACCACCCTTTACTACCTTGGTAACCCTTTTTATTTTAATAATAATCTCTTCTAAATCCGCCTCGTCTGCCGGTCGTTCAGTCTGCCGGTCGCCCACAGTCCCGCCCAGGCGGGACAGTGTGTCAGTCGCTTTGTCCCGTCCATTAGCGTCAACTCGCACACTGGTCAACTGGCTGACAGGATGACTGGTCTGGGAAATCTCTTTGATTTCCTTGGTAAGAGACTCTTTCGTATTTGCTGTATTTTGTGTGTTTTCCAATCTTGTTCTCCTTATAATTATGTGGCGTTCCTAAAACTGTAATCCGCCTTGTCTGGCAGATTCAGCCAGTGCTTTAATCCTACCGTGATAAGGGAAACTCCCACGGTCAAAAACCACTTTTTGAATACCGGCTATTTTTGATTTCTCGGCTAATCTTTTACCGACTATTTTTGCCGCGTTAATATCTCCACCGTGTTTGATTTCCTTTTTAACTTCTGGATGGTGCGTTGAAACCGCGCATAATGTTCTCGCCTCCAGGTCATCTATTATCTGGGCAGAGATATGTTTTATACTACGGAAAACACTTAAACGAAGTCTCTCTGGTGTCCCAACAACTTTCTTCCGTACTCGCCAGTGTCTTCTCTGGCGATTATAAACCTTCTTTTCTAATGCTTTCATAATATTTCTTATTAGACATTCTATCAGGTTGGTAATATATTAGCCGAATGCAGAGAAGAGAACACGAATCACTCGAATTATACGAATCCTACGAATAAATAATTTTATCTTTTTATCCCGCTAAAGCGGGATTCGTGTCATTCGCCTTAATTCGTCCTATTCGTGTTTAGTATTTATCTGTGCTTGCTTCATAACGGCTAAATAATTACTCATGTCGTTCCTGATACAAATGTTTTACCAGCTTTTTTCTTGATTATCTCATCGCTATATTTGATGCCTTTAAGATTATACGGCTCACATGATTTAAGCGCCTTGATTGAAGCAGAAAATCTTCCAACCAATTCCCTATCTGCTCCTTGTATCACCACAAGATTAGGATTGGGAATAGTAACGGTTATACCCTGTGGCACAGAAACCCTAATCGGATGTGAAAACCCCAAATGAAATATAATCGTATTCTTCTCAATCTGGGCTTTATAACCTATACCATTGATTTCTAATTTTCTTTCATAACCACTGTGAACCCCTCTGAGCATATTATTAATAATGCTCCTGATTGTTCCATGCTGTATCTTATCCTGCAGGATATTATAAGTCGCTTCTAATGAAACTAATTTCTTTGCTGTATCAACGGTTATTTTGATATTCGCAGGAACTTTTTGCTCCACGATTCCTTTTGGTCCATCGGCTTTTATTTTACCATCTGTTAGAGTTACCTTTACACCTTCAGGAATAGAAATTGGCTTTCTACCTATCCGAGACATAAATGCTATCTCCTTTTTAAGGGAAACTATTTTTTATAATTTATTGTAAGTATATTGTCAACAAACCTAATAAAAATTTTACTATTTTATTCTATAACCATTAAAACAGTTTCTGTATCAACCGTTTGACCTACGGAGACATTGATTTCTTTAACCACACCTGAGACAGGCGAAGGCAAATCCATCTCCATCTTCATTGCCTCAAAAATAAGCAGTGTCTGATTCTCTTTTACTGTATCACCTACCGAAACCTGTATCTTCACCACCTTACCATTTATGGGAGCCGTTACTTGTTTCATATTATCTCCTTCTGTTTCTAATTTGCCGTTTGGATCCCGCTGAAGCGGGATCCATTATACAATTTTACTACTTTTTCCACCATAAAATTTGTAATAAAATTGGGAATTATCAATTTTTTACCGTTCTCGCCCATTTCTCTGGCTCGGTCAGGGTTTTTTAATAGATAAATTATTGCGGACGTTAACTTATCTCGTGATAATTTATTATTATTTCCAGTGGGTGCTGGAATAAGAAACCCGGTTCTGGAATTTATTACCACTTCTGATGACCCGGCAATATCAAAGGAAACCACTGGCTTAGATAAGGCAAACGTTTGTGGAATTACCAGGGGTAGTCCTTCTCGCAGGGACGGATGGACCAGAATATCTATTGCCTTTATTATAGAAGGGATTCGCTCAGGTGAAACAAGCCCTGTGAAAACAAAATATTTCTCTAATCCCCTGCCTTGAATCTCTCTTTTGACCTTATCATAAAGCGAACCATCGCCAACAAAAAGAAACCTTACATCCGGCACCTCGCGAATTATTCTGTTTGCTATCTGAATAATATAATTATGCCCCTTTAGTGGAGCAATCCTTGCAATCGTCCCAATAACCTTGCTATTTTCCAAACCCAATTGGCATCTGATTTCTCTCGGTGCATCAGCGTCTGACTCAAACCGCTCCATCCCGATTGAACAATAAATCGTTGTGTACATCCCGGGCTTACCTATCTTCACCCGAAGCGACTCTCTTGTCATCGCATCAGCCACACTGATAAATTTAGTGGTAACCAATGCAGTAACCCTCTCTATACTCACATACAAAAAATTTACAAGACGGTTCTGATACTGATGAAACGATAAGCCGTGAATTGTGTGAACAATCGTTTTGACACCGGCAAAATAAGCCGCAAAACGACCAAGAATCCCTGCTTTGGCACTATGCGTATGCACCACATCGGGCCTCAGTCGCCTCAGTAAAAAATACAGTTTTATAAAGGCAATTATGTCTAAAACAGGGTTAATATTTCTCCGCATCTGGGGAATAATCACAAGGTTGACATTACTCTCTTTTACCCGCTTTATTAAATCACCTTCCGGACCCAAAGCCGGTCCTGAAACAAGGGTTACCTGATATTGTTTCTGAAGGTTTTCTACGGTAAGAATCGCGACTTCCTGGGCCCCGCCCAATATCAATCGCGTAATAATATGCACTACTTTCACTACAATAAATTACGGCTTGAATAATTTCTTAACCAGTTTAAGCGCCTCTTTTTTACTCGTAATCTCTTTTTCTAACTGGGCTTCTTCTATCGTCTTGAGTATTTTGGAAAATATTGGTCCGGGCTTAAAGCCCAAATCAATTAAATCATTTCCATTTATCAACGGTTTGGGTTTTAGTTCTTCTTTAGAGAGTGCTCGGTAAAGTCGACCGGCGATATAATATGGTTTCAGGTCCATATCAGAGCCCAATCTATCAGCCCGATGCAGTTCTGCCAACTGCGGATATGCCGGATGACCGAACAGTCGCTTTAAGGTGCTTTTGCGCATTTTGTCTATATCCTTAAAAACTAAATGCCTACTGATAATCCAGCAAATTGTCTCGGTTTCCAAGTTAGATAACCGAAATCTCTTACAGATACGTTCTGCCATTTCTTGTCCTATCCTTTCGTGTTCGTGAAACCGGATACGGTCAGTTATCATAAAAGTATCCGGCTTTCCAATATCATGAAGGAGTGTTGCGAACGCCAACTCAAATGACGGATTACGCAAATGCTTTAACACCGCCAATGTATGAATATAAACATCTCCTTCAGGGTGAAATTGCACTGGTTGTTTGACTCCCTTCATTCGTATTACTTCAGGTAATATCTCTTTTAATAATCCGCTACTATCTAATAATTCTATACCTTTATACCGAAGCGGACTGATAAGAATTCGTTTTAACTCTTCACGGATTCGCTCAGGGCTTATTTGGGTTATCTGGTGGGCTAAAGATGAGATTGCCCTTCTGGTTTTCGGCTCAAGAAAAAAACCGAGTTCTACGGCAAATCTGATTGTCCGCATCATCCTTAGTTTATCTTCTCTGAACCGTTCCTCGGGCTCGCCAATCGTTCTGATGACTTTCTTCTTGATATCATCCCTGCCGCGGACAAGGTCCACAAGCTCCCTTTTAATCGGGTCATAGAGTAGCCCGTTAATCGTAAAATCTCGTCTGTAGACATCCTCATTTCTTGAGCCGTATTTTATATTATCAGGTCGTCTTCCATCGCTATAAGGTCCTTCGGTTCTGAATGTCGTAACCTCTATTCTTTGTCCATCAATGATTACTACAACCACGCCAAACGCTTTTCCTACAGCGATGGTTTTATCAAATAACTTTATCACCTGCGATGGCTTAGCATCGGTTGCCACATCATAATCCTTGGGAGAACGTTTCATCAGACGGTCACGCACACAACCACCGGCAAAATATGCCAGGAATCCTTCTGCCTGTAACTTGCTCACTACCTCTAAAGCAATCTTATATACGGAATCCATATTCGCCGCGAATAGCCCTACCCACGAATATAATCAGTGTCCTTTCGTGTTAATTCGTAGCAACCACAATAAGAACACAGAATACAGTCCCAGCGGGACTGTGTCCTGTATACTATATTCTGTATTCTTGTTTATCTGCCCCAGCGTGGTCTGTGGTTCGTAATTCGCCGGGTCAAGAAAATCCCGTAAGGGATAACCATCTCGCTAAAGTGGGACCGCAGAGACGCTGAGGTCGCAGCCCCGATAAATCGGGGCTGCGCACTCTGCGCCTCTGCGGTGAAAACTATTTTATACTTCTATGCTTATAGGGTCGCCGATATTTACCTCGCCTCCTTTTAAGACCTCAGCAAAAATACCTTCAACAGGCATAATGCAATCACCAGCCATACGATAGATAGCACATTTAGTATGGCAATCTTTGCCAATCTGTGTTATCCGTAATCTGACTTCTTTTCCTATTTTAAGTTCTATTCCGAGAGATAAGTTCTTTAGGTCAATACCCTCGGTAGTGAGGTTTTCGGCAAAAGAGCCGAGACCAATCTCTTGGATTTTGGATTTTGGATTTTGGATTACGAATGTATCTATAGATTCTTTGGCGAGTAAACTAATCTGCCGATGCCCTGAGCCGGAGTGAGCATCTTCTTTTATGCCACAATTTTTTTCAAGATATGCCGAGCCGATATTCTTTTTCGGAATACCTTTCCGGTCGCTGATACAAACACCTACTACCTTGCCCATACTAAATACATTTATACCCATATCCGTCTCATGCCAGAGGTCATGCCTAAGGTCTCCGCAGGCGACCTCTGGCATCACAGACCCATTGGAAAATAGGACCCCGAATACTTTCGGGGCATAGATATAAGTTAAATTTGATATGGCGGATTCCTATTATATGTTCCGCTATGCCCACCCGATTTCTCAAGCAGTTTAATCTCGCTTATCTTCATTCCACGGTCAATTGCCTTACACATATCATAAATAGTTAATCCGCACACTGCCACAGCAGTCAATGCCTCCATCTCAATACCGGTTCTATCAAAACTCTGGACTGAGGCAAATATTTGTATGGTGCGGGGCTTTTTAGGTTTAATCACTATCTGGATATCGGTTATATTTATCGGATGACAGAGCGGAATCAGTTTATGCGTCTCTTTGGCGGCCATAATCCCAGCCAGCCGCGCCGTCTCTATGACATTTCCCTTCTTGATTCTACCAGAGGTAATTGCCTTAAATGTCTTTTGTGTCATCAATACCAGAGCCGATGCCGATGCCTTGCGATGGGTAATATCTTTGTCCGAAACATCAACCATTTTAATTGAGCCATTCTTGTCAATATGCGACAATTTCATAATTTATTACCATACTACACGTCCTTGTATAATATTCACCGCGGAGACGCAGAGTTCGCAGAGAAATGCCACAGATTACAGCGAACCGCCAGAGAAATTAAGCCCCGATAAATCGGGGTTTTCCCCATCTGCGTTCTCTGCGCCCTCACTGGGCTCGGTGAGTCTGCAGTGATGGTTATAGGATATCTCTACAACATAGAGCAAAGAGCATAGAGCGGATAGTCCCGACGTTACGACGGGATACTCTATCCTGTTAGATGACAGCATATCCGAGTAATGGGGTCAAGAGAAATTAGTAAAATTTCTCATATTTCTTTTTCTCGGGGCATCGAAGCGCCACCCCTCTTATCTCCCGCCTTGGCGGGACAAATACCGTGCAAGAACACCGAAATAATCCACACTTTTCCGTGAAGAACCTAATTTCCTATCCTCCGATTCTAGACATTAGGGCATTTCGTTTATGAGAATGAGAAAGCGGTTTATTTAAGATTGCCTTTATTATCACTTCTTCTATTTCTTTGCTCTTTCTTCTTTCATCTTTTGTCTCTCTTAAGATATGCTTTATATCAATCTCGTTATCCGAGAGCAAGCAGGATTTAAGATAGCCGTCTGCGGTGAGCCGAAGGCGGTTACATTCAGCACAGAACGGCTGGCTGACCGGCAGAATAAATCCAATCTTTCCATTGCTATCTTTCAGGCGATAGTATCTGGCAGGACCGCTCCCTGAGATATCAGATATCCTTACCAGTTCTCCGACCTTTTCACTGATTTGTTTAATTATCTCATCACCGTTGATAATATTACCTGAACTTGTTTCCCAATTACCACAGGGCATATATTCAATAAAACGGATTGTTGCAGTATAATCCTGAGTAATACGGGCAAATTCCAAGACCTCATCTTCATTATAGTTCTTTAACAATACCGTGTTGATTTTGATGGCGCCAGAGGCGCCACCAAAACCAAGGTCTAATAATTGTTTAATGCCTTCTATTACTTTTTTTAAGCCGTCAACACCCGTGATTTTCTGGAAGTTATTTCTATCAAGCGAATTTATACTGACATTGATGCTATGCAGGCCAATATTTGATAATTCCCTGGCAAAATCACCAAGTAAATAGCCGTTTGTCGTGAGCGATACCTTTTCCACTCCTTTTATAGACAGGGCTTCTTTTAAGAAGTAGATGATATCTCGTCTTACTAATGGCTCTCCACCAGTAATGCGGAATTTCTTAATCCCTAAAGAAACACTTGCTCGGACAACATTTAGGATTTCTTCATAAGAAAGTAGCGGTAAAAGAGTAATCGGGCTGGGAAGGCAATAAAGACATCTAAAGTTACAGCGGTCTGTTACAGAAACCCTTAGATAATCTATTTCTCTACCAAATCGGTCTTTCATATCCGCTATTCGCTATTCGCTATTAGCCAATAGCAAATAGCGACCCCGCTGGAACTCTACGCTCTACGTTCCTTCTTCCACCGCCGGTGCATCCATATCCATTGTTCAGGATATTTTCGCACATATCGTTCTATTACATTAGTATAGACCTGCGTATTATAGCGAATTGTTTCTTCATTTGTAGATTGTTGAGCCACAGTTCCACGGATGGACATCGGGGGATAAACTCCATCCCACCGGGGCTGTAAGAAAGTGATTGGTGGTTCAAAGATTATCTTATGTTTCTGGTTGGGTTGTCTGATAATGAAGCCCGGAACTACGGGCACATTATATCTCTGGGATAAAACCGCGAGGGATGGTGTTGTCCATGCGGGTCTGTTAAAGAAATCAACTATTATTCCATCAGTGCTTTTGGTATGCTGGTCTAGGACAAAACCGATGAGTTCGTTATTTTTCAGGGCGGAAATTATCTCTCGTAAAGAGCCCTGACGGTAGAGTTGGTTGATACCCATTTTAGCGCGATAGGAGAGCCAGAATTTATTAAGGATGCCTATTTTAAGATGTTTGGTGATAAGGTTCACGCGGTATCCCTTAAGGGCAACCGCAGAGGCAATCAAATCCCAGTTGCCTAAATGTGCGGTCAGGATAAAGACCCCTCTATTCTGAGTAAAAGCATTTTCAAGATGTTCCAGCCCTTCCCATTCAATATAATGGTTCATCCTTTTCTGAGAAAGAGAAGGAAGTCGCAGGAATTCAATAATGTTTTTGCCCATACTTTTAGCGACTTCTCGGGCTATACAATTAATTTGCAGGTTAGACCAGAGCCTGGTTAGTTTGAGGTTAGTTACGGTGATAGCACGACGTGAAGGGAATAGATAATATGATAACAGTCCCAGCATTTCGCCTAAAGATAAGGCAATCTTAAAGGGCAGTAGTCGTATAAATAATGAAATTGCCTTTAATAAAAACATAACACACCTCGGGATTATTCAAAATCACGGGACGAAAAGGACGGGATATGTTTCAGTTGAATATTATATATAAAACCTAATGCAATAAAGGTTGAAGTAAGTGAAGAGCCGCCATAAGAAATGAGTGGTAGGGTGAGACCTGTAATCGGAGCCAGACCGACAGTCATACTTATATTTACGATAATCTGTGTTATTAGATAAGCGGTAATTCCAACGATTACAAGTCGTCCAAACGGCTCTCGGGTAGTTGATGCGATAAATAAAGATCTGCCGAACAATATAAAATAAAGAAAGAGAGTAAGAGAAGTTCCAACAAACCCCCATTTTTCAGCGATGACAGTGAAGATAAAGTCATTATGTCGGGCTGGAACAAATATGCTGGGCGCTTCTTCAGGGTCACGCCAGAACGAGCCCCAGAAACCGCCAGAACCAACCGCGGTACGCGATTGCATCAGATGATATGCGTCAGCGGTCGCAGATTTAGACGGAGCGAGAAAGACCTGAAACCGCGCCCGCTGGTAATCTTTCATCAGATAAAAATAAGCAATCGGTAGGAAGAGAAGACCGATAAAAATCGTGATTAGAATATGTTTTACCCGCGCGCCTGCGATGTAGACCATCACAAACAATATCGGCAGAAAAACCAATGCGGTTCCCAAATCGGGCTGGGTTAAGATTAAGCCAATCGGGATAAAGGTAAATAGATACGGCAGGAATAACCCTTTTAATGATGTAATGTTAGTCCTATGAGCCAGGATGTTTGCCATAGCCAGAACCGTTACTATTTTCATATATTCCGAAGGTTGAAACATAAAAGGACCCAAAGAAAACCACCGCCTGGCACCTTGGGTCGTTTTGCCGACAAAGTCCAATGCGATTAACATCAAAATTAAGAGGGCATAGATGAAGAGAGAGTATTTCTTAAAACTATAATAATTCAGACGGCTGATAAGCCAAAACAGCAAAAGACCAAGGAGAGCAAATAAGGTCTGTTTAACGGGCTGATAGGAAATTAATAGAGAGAGATTGGTGCGTGAAAAGATTGCCTCTGTCTCAAATAAACCCCTTGATGGGCTGGCAGAAACGGTCCAGATTGCCAGAATCCCAATAATCACCAGTAAAATCGCCGGGATGATGATGAAGTAGGTCTCAAAAGATAATTGGGTTCTCATAAAAGTATAAAATCTGCACCGCAGAGACGCAGAGGTCGCGGAGAAGAAAACCCCCGATTTATCGGGGTTTAATTCCTCTGCGTTCTCAGCGTCTCTGCGGTGAATTCAGGTATAATCCAGAGTGGCTGATTAATGGTTAAAGTAATTATCTTGCCAATCTCGCTGAAGCGGGATTGAGCATAATAATAAAGACGAAAGTTATTTTCAGTAAGGAGCGTAATCACCCAATAAGCACCTCTGAAAGAGGTTTCTATTATCTTGCCTTTGATAGGGCCGTTTGGGCCCGGGACAAGATATTCAGGACGGATAAGAGCCATTACCTTCTTGTTCCTCTGGGACAAGGGATTTGCCTCATCGGAATGGCAGGTAAAAACACCCCACGGTATTTTTACTTGATGAGTTTCAAGCAATTCGCCTTCAATGAGATTACTCGGTGGGGCGATGAATGAAGCCACGAATTTATTGATAGGTCTTTCGTAGATTTCTTGGGGCGGTGCGACCTGAATAATTTTGCCTTTGTTCATCACTGCGACGATATCAGCAATCGCAAGTGCCTCACTCTGATTATGGGTAACATAAATTGTGGTTGTGCCAAAATCCTCGTGGGATTTTCTAATCTGATAAAGGAGTTTCTCGGCAAGATTCTGGTCAAGGTTAGATAAGGGTTCATCAACTAAAAATATTCTCGGCTTCAAAATAAGGGCGCGTGCTAAGGCGACTCTCTGACATTCGCCACCGGATATAAATGCCGGATAGGCATTTTCATATTGGGCTATATCCATCTGTCTCAAGATAAAATCAATTCTGGAATGTTGTTCTGAAACAGTGCAATGTTCTTTCAGGGCAAATGTAAGATTCTTTCTTATGGTCATATGGGGCCAGAGTGCTAATGTCTGGAAGACCATTCCGATTTGACGCTGATGCGGAGGAACAATAATCTTATCAGCGGCAGATACGAGTTTCCCGTTAATAGATATTTCTCCTTCATCCGGGGCTAATAGACCGGTTAGTAATAAGAGTAAAGTGCTTTTACCGCTCCCGGAAGGTCCAACGAGACACATCAACCTCTCTCCTGGAACGGTGAGAGATAAGTTATCAATAGCAGTGATGTTGTCGAACCGTTTTGTAATATTTCTGAATTCAATAGACATAAGAACGTATCCTACAGGGACACTGTGTGTAGCGTGGAGCGTAGAGCGTAGGGGTTTCTATACTCTATGCTCACTATTTCTAACGGGTTGAAGTACCCAAGATAATATAATATACAAAATTATTACCAGTCCTGCCATAATTAAACATAATGCGGATGCGGTTGCTTCTTGATTATAATGAAAGAGAGAATATATTCGGATAAAAATAGTGATAAACCCTGGCGGATTTACCAGAATTGAAACACTGATTTCGTTCAGGATAAGAATAAAACAGATAATGATTGAAACTAAAACGGGTCTGCTAATTAGTGGTAATATACCTTGAACAATGGTTTTATATTTGGACACCCCTGAAATATAAGCCGCATTTTCTAAAGAACGGTCTATTGTCTTTAATGTCCCTGCTATAATCAATGAGGGTATCATAATAATCC
>JAGUXD010000205.1 GCA_020062035.1 Candidatus Brocadiia bacterium
TTAACAACTTTACACAATGCTCTTTATCTATCACCGGTATATTCGGAACTGCCTGCGGGAAGGGGACATAAATAGCGGTCCGGTTACCGATACCGTCATCAAATTCAGAAGGTATCTTTTTGTAGGGGCATTTCTGGTAGCATAAACCACAGCCAGTGCAAACATTCTCTTTGACAAATCGTGCTTTTTTGCGAATCGTTATCTCAAAATTGCCGATATATCCTTTGACATCTTCTATTTCGCTATAGGTATATAATTTAATATTCTTATGCCGGGCGCAATCTACCATCTTGGGTGTTAAGATACACTGCGAACAATCAAGAGTTGGAAATGTCTCTGATAATCCAGCCATTTTCCCGCCGATAGAAGGAGTCTTTTCTACAAGAAGCACCTCGTAACCGCCGTCTGCGATGTCAAGTGCGGCCTGTATCCCTGCAACCCCACCTCCGATTACCAGTGTTCTCTTGGTAAGAGGCACCTCTATCTCAGAAAGAGGTGAATTCTTACGAACCTTTTCTACCATTAATCTGGTTAGTTCTATGGCTTTAGGTGTGGCAATTTCTTTATCATCATGTACCCACGAACATTGTTCACGGATATTGGCAATCTCGCACAGATACGGATTGAGACCTGCTTCGGCTACGGTATTCCTAAAAGTTGGCTCATGCATCTTGGGCGAACAGCATCCCACCACCACGCCGGTCATGTTCTTATCCTTGACGGCTTTCTTGATAAAGTTCTGGCCCACTGAAGAGCACATATACTTGTAGTTCTCAGAATGGACTACGCCCGTCATAGTAGCGGCAACTTCACAGACTTTTTCCACATCCACAGTCCGGGCAATGTTCTCACCGCAATGACAGATAAATACACCAATTCGTGACATGGTTATTTCTTACACAGAATTACTTTGTACCTTTGTAGTGATACTTTTAGTTGGCACAAAATGTAGAGTCAATCCCAAATCCTTCGGTTTAATTCCCATTGCCAATCCAACCAACTGCGGCAGATAGATTATCGGCATCTGGTAAATAACGTCGTATTTCTTCTCTATCGCCCGTTGTCTCATATCCAGATTTATCTGGCACATCTGACAGGCGACAACGATGGCTTGAGCGCCATTGTCTCTAGCATCCTCAATAATCTTATTACTTAATTCCAGCACCGCCTCCTCGTTGCATACCGTAAATCCACCTCCGCAACATTCTGTCCTAAATTCCCAGTCAACTGGCTCAACACCTAATTTTCTAACTATCTCATCCATAGAGGTTGGCTGTTCGGGGTCGTCATATTTAAGTAACTTGGGGGGGCGGACTAATAAACACCCGTAATAACAGGCGACTCTTAATCCCTTGAGTCGCCCAGGGTTTATCCTGGGCTGAATCTTATCCATTAATTGGCTAAAGATATCAACACTATTGATTATCTTCACCGAGCCATCATATTCTGGAGAAATTTTATAATTGGTAGTTATGAGTGTTTTAGAGCAGAACGGACACGGTGCAAAGATTTCGGTCAGTCCCTGTTCTTTTGCAAGGGCTAAATTACGGTAGGGCAGTGCAATAGATAATTTATGGTTAGTAGAATGCGCTGCGGATGCACCACAACAATTCCAATCTCTTACCGGAACGAGTTCAACCGCAATCTCTCTAAATACCCGCTCAAGAGATAGAGAATATTCTCTGGCGCTGCCAGAGAGAGCGCAACCAGGGTAATATCCTAATCTGTGTAAATCTGTGTTAATCTGTGCTTTCACTTTGAGCAATCCTCAAATATCTTCTTTATCGCTTCGGTATCTTCCACCTTGTGCGGCAATAATTTTAGTTTGCCTGTTAATAACATCTTCGGTGTCTTTTCAACATCCTGGAACAGAGCCAATGAGCCCAGTTTATATTTAGCAATCAAAAGCATCTCATAAAGTCGTCCATTGGTTCTGATTACCTCTAAAAATGATTTATGGAAGTGCTGGATTTTACGCTGTTCTTTATTGGCTAATCCATCCCTGATGGCTAATTCCCTGCAGACATCCATCAAACCGGCAACCTCAATCTCTTTTGGACATCTGGTAGAGCAGACAAGACAACTGACACACACCCAGATGGTAGATGAAGAAAGGACTGATTCCCGAGCTCCGATTTGCACAAGACGGATTAAATGGCTCGGTAAATAATCCATCTGGAAAGTCATCGGGCATCCTGCTGAACATTTTCCACACTGATAGCACTTCTTCAGGTCAATTCCAGAGCCCTGTTTTATTTCATCCAGAAACTGATGTGGTGTCTCGCCGAGAGTCAAGAAAGATTTCATAGTATTATAATTATAGATTGATATTTAGATACGATATGTCAAATAAAACAGGAAATATTCTTGTCCTTCGGAGAAAGTATAAATAAGATAAACACGAATCCCGATAAATCGGGACGAATCACCACGAATAAGACGAATAAGTAAATATCTCGACTTTGGCAAATTTAGGCTGCATTGCATAATTTAGGGCATACTGAAAAACTCCAA
>JAGUXD010000121.1 GCA_020062035.1 Candidatus Brocadiia bacterium
AATTTTTATCTGGCACTACAAGAACTGAAATTGTCTGCTGATGAGGTTGTTTATGTGGGTGATAATCCGTATCATGATTTTAAGGGCGCTAAACAAATAGGAATCTATACTGTCCGCATCTTTCAAGGAGAATTTAAGGATGTCCGACTTGATGATGACTACGAAGCCGATGCGGAAATAAAGACAATCAGGGGTTTATTAAAAATAGTTAAATGATATCTCTTAGAGCGAAATATATTGTTATTTCACCTTCTGTTATTCTTGAGAATGCATCCATCTCTATTAAAAACGGTATTATTGCAGGAACAAGCCGACCGCGAAAAGCGACTTACGATTTCGGCAATAGCATAATTACTCCGGGCTTAATCAACTCCCATACACATTTAGAAGGACCGGCAATTTATGGATATTCTCAAACACCTCTAAAACCACCACAGAAATTTACCCAATGGGCAAAGAAAGTAATTGCACTGCGACAAAAGATGAACTCGTCATCTTATAATAAGACAATTACACTTGGATATGACCGTTTAGTTAAAAATGGAACTACTACTGTTGTTGACCACTCACATATCAGTCAGACAATCAGGTTTCATATTAATACAAGGCTCAGACGGTTTATTATGGAAGAAATAATTGGCTTTGATAAAACAAAAGCCCGAGAGGTCTTAGAGAAGACACAAAAGACCTTCCGATACGGCAGGAGATTTTTAGCCAGGACCAATGGGCTTCTCAGAATAGGATTCGCACCTCATTCACCTTATTCCATCTCACCGGCACTTTATAAAATGCTTCATAGATTCGCGGTTCAGCAAAAGGTCCTCATCTCCACCCATCTTTCTGAACTAAAAGAGGAATTGGAATTTCTTAAAACAGGGCAGGGGACAATAAAGACCTATCTAAAAGAGATTGGCAGATACACGTCGGATTGGCAACCGCCTCGCGTTTCTCCAATCCGTTATTTTAGGAAATTAGGAATCCTTAAAAAGCCGGCATTCTTTGTGCATTGCAACTATCTTTCAGACGATGATATATCCCTGTTAGCAAAATCCGGATGTAGTGTGGTTTTTTGTCCTAATAGTCAACATTATTTTGGTCATCGCAATCATCCTTTTAGAAAACTATTAAAAAACGGTGTAAATGTTTCATTAGGAACTGACGGATTAGGCAGTAATAAGGACCTAAGTATTTTAAGCGAGATGAATTTTATCTGGCGGAATTTTAGTGGTCTCAGAGCAGAGGAGATATTCAAGATGGGAACTATTAACGGCGCAAAGACGCTTCTGTTAGAAAACAAAATCGGTATGCTAAAACCGGGCTTTTGGGCTGATATCGCTGTTTTCCCAATCACAAACAATTATCCGATTAAGCGACTGAATGATGTCCTGATTTACCTTATTGAAGAAACACCTAAAAGTATTTTTACAATGGTGAATGGTTCTTATATTAAGAGAAAGTAGACTAACTATATGCCAGTTGAGAGATTAGTGGAAAAATGGACGTCCTCAGTAAATGAGGTTGTCATAGGTGCGAGTAGTAGCGAAGGTGGAAAACGTTCAAGGGTTGTCAAATTAGGTGGTCAGAGCGCGATGCCTTTCTTATCCGAGGAGGGCCCTATTCCTAATCTACCAAGTATTGCGATGGAGGTTCTGGATACTCAACCGAAAGAATGGCCAGATTGCTTAGTAGAGCCATTCAAGGATGTTATAAATAACCCTGTGAAATGGGCTAAAAAATGTCAGGATGAATATAAAGCCGAGGCGATTTGTCTTCGGCTTCTGGGCGCACATCCCGAAAATAAAAATACCCCTATTGACGAAACAGTAAATTTAGTTAAAGAACTCAAATCATCTGTTTCTTTACCGCTGATTATCTGGGGCTGTGGCAACAATGAGAAAGATAACCAACTCTTCCCTGCCATTTCTCAAGCATTAAAAGGTGAAAAATGTCTTTTAGGAACTGCGACTCAGGATAATTATAAAATATTAGCCGCCACCTGCCTGGCTGACGGACACAATATTATTGCTGAAAGTCCACTTGATATAAATATCTGTAAACAACTCAACATTCTTCTTCTGGATATGGAGATGCCGAATAACAGGATAGTAATTTTTCCCTCTACAGGTGCATTGGGCTATGGGTTTGAGTATTCATATTCCATTATGGAACGAACCAGATTAGCCGCATTAGGCGGCGATAAGACAATGGCTTATCCTATGGTTGCCGTGGTTTCTAATGAAGTATGGAAAACCAAAGAAGCCAAGGCATCTGAATCAGAAATGCCGATGTGGGGCAAGGCAGCGGAACGAGCGATTATGTGGGAATCTACCACCGCGATTGGGTTCCTCCTCGCCGGTGCCGATTTGCTTATAATGTATCACCCGAAAGCCATTGAATTAACCAGAAATTATATCAATCAAATGACGGTCAGTCAATCGGTCAGCCGGTCAGCCGGTCAGTTGACAGGCTGACTGAGAGACTGAATGACAAGGAGAAATTATGTTAGTAATCGGCGAAAGAATTAACGGAATGTTCAATGCGGTTCGTAAGGCCATAGAAACAAAGGATAAAAAAGTAATTCAGGATATTGCTAAAAAACAGGTACAAGCAGGCGCAAAGATGCTTGATGTAAATGTGGGTCCTGCTGCGGCTGATGATGTTGCCGCAATGCAGTGGCTGGTCGAGACAATTCAGGAAGTTGTTGATGTCCCATTAGCCATAGATAGCGCCAAACCGCCTGTAATAAAAGCAGGATTAAAGACGTGTAAAAAGAAGCCGTTAATAAATTCAACTACAGGCGAGATGGAAAAACTTACCACCCTTGTTGGATTAGCCAAGGAATATAATGCCGGACTTCTTGGTTTAACAATGGATGAGAAGGGAATCCCGGACTCTGCTCAGAGCCGATTAGAAATCGGATTGCGAATCCTTGCGGTCGCAATGGAGGCCGGTATCCCGACTGATGATATCCATCTTGACCCGGTATTTTTACCGGTCAAATTTGGCCAGGCACAAATCCCTATCATCTTGCAAACAATCAAGGACTTAAAAGCCCTCTCTGACCCGGCACCCAAAACAGTCTGCGGATTAAGTAACACCTCTCAGGGATGCCTTGACAGGTCTATAATTAACCGCACCATCCTAGTGATGGCGCTTGCCTGGGGACTTGACGAAGCCATCGCTGACCCGCTGGATAAAGAATTGATGGATGCGATGATTACCGCAGAACTTTTACTGAATAAATTTATCTATTGCGATTCGTATTTAACCGCGTATCGCAAGGCATTTTAATAAATCCCGATATACCATCGGGGAAAGGAGGGAGAGTATGCCAAACTTACAACCGCGTGAGAGCAAAGGCAGTGGTGCCTTTGCTGAGAAAACCACAAAGGCTAAAACCGTCCGCCAGAGAACGGGTCTGGAGCATACTTCAGGGTCGCCTCAGGCGACAAAGAAAGTAGTGCCGTCTGATATAGAAATCGCACAGGCGGCTAAAATGCGTCCTATCACTGAGGTCGCAAAAGAATGGGGTATCAAGGAAAAATATCTTGAACTCTATGGTCCCTATAAAG
>JAGUXD010000175.1 GCA_020062035.1 Candidatus Brocadiia bacterium
GACAAATGGAACCTTACCAGACGAACTTAAAAAGGTCATTGCTCTGATAGATATTGTTTCTATGGATATAAAAATACCATCTGATTTATTACAGAGAAAATTAAAAGGTGATTTCTGGCAATCAACAGAGGAATTTATCAGCATATCCATCAGAAACCGGCAAACTTACATAAAGGTTATCATTACAGATTCTGCAAGATTAAAAGAATACCAAAAAACGCGTCAGATTATAACTGCGATGAACAAAGATATTCCAGTAATACTTCAGCCGGTCTCAGTAGCAAATCGCCAAATGCAACCTACACTCAAGAAACTCGTTGAAGTTTATGAGATATTTAGTAAGATGCTGTCTGATGTTCGGATTATTCCTCAGGTTCATCGTTTAATGGGATGGAAATAAAGCACACCTGTTAGAACCGATGCTTCGGCAGACAGGGATTACACAGATTATGATGAGAATAGTAGAAACAATGATTATCTGGTTGTTTTTATTATTGCCTTATATTATGGCAGAGGATAAAGACAAGTCGGCTGATAAACCAAAAGAACCAGCAAAGGCACAACAACGACCCTCAAAATGGTCAGGAACAATGGAGGGTAATAAACGTCAACAAATTGCTGATAGAGAGACCCACAATGCAATGTTTAAATTTGATGTCTATCGTGATAGTACTTATACCAAGTTATATCTTGGTTTGTTTTATATCAGAGTCAAGACCGATGAGGTGTTAACCTCATTTAATCGCCGTGGTGAGGTAAAAGGGGAGTATAAATTAACCAACCGTTTTTCCGGCTATCTTCAGCAGATTCTTGAAGATAATCAAGCCAGGAAGTTGGAGTTATTAAGCCGTTTAAGTTTCGGTATGGGCTATCATTTTCTTAAACAACCTAATCTTAAACACTCGTTATATTTAGGAGGAACTTATACTTCTGAAGAATATCTAAATCGACCAACAATTAAACGTACTCATGGCTATCAAGTTAGTAATAGTTTTAAATGCAGATACAAGAGTTTAGAATTAATGCATAAATATAACTATCTTCCCAGAAGTGCTGACATTAAAGAATATAAAACCCGCTCTGATGGTTCAATTAGATTGTATCTCAGTCAGTATCTCTATGTAGGATTTTCTTTGATAAATGAGTATGATAATAAACCGGTCGTCACCGGGACACATCATTCCGCAACTTCTTTACTAACCATTGGGTATAAATTCTAATTCTGCTTTTTATTTCGGCGTCTTTTGTTCTAACTCCTTCTGGGCTTCTTTTGTCTTATCAGTAAGTTCAGAGAATTCTTTCATTATATTGGGCTTAATAAAGATACATAAATGATAATTTCTTATTGAATCAAACGTCTTTCTGAACAAAACTCCTAAGAGAGGGATACTTCCCAACAAAGGCACTCTGGAGATCGTTTTTGATTTTACCTCACGGGTCAACCCGCCGATAACTATTGTCTCTTTATCAGGAACTGTTACAGTTGTCTTTGCGGTTCTTGAGGTTTTGGGAGTGGCTTGAGCGGGCTCACCTAAAAATTGCTCTGAGGTCTGCTCTATGATTAATCTGACATAATTGTCCTCACTGATAAATGGCGTAATCTTAAGATTTATTTCTGCAGAGACATAACCGCCAAAGTTGGTTTGTGGTTGTTGACCCATGCCTGGATAAGTCGTCGTAAAATACGGCGCCATATCTGACATTTTGATAGATGACTCAGTTGCATCATTAGTCAAAAGAACCGGTGCGGCTTTGAGGTCTATTCCTTTGTCTTTCTGTGATGCGTGCAGTAAAAACGGGATATTAAATTTGGTGTCCTTCCATAAACCCACAGTCATACTGCCGAGTTCACTTTGGGTACCTGGTATAATCGGAACTTTACCGTCAGTTGTTGGTTCAGAAACCCCGACAGCAGTTCCGCCAAATGGACTCATCTTTTCTCTGGGCTCTTTAATTGATGCTAATTCTATCCCTAATTGCACCATCTTCTCATCAGTTAGTTCCGCTATTACTACTTCCAATAATATCTGTGTCCTTTTTATATCTATCTGTTTGATTACATCAAATATCTCTTTATACATCGCTTCTGTAGCGGTAATAATGAGGGTATTAGTACTTTTTTCAGGAGTGATATTTACAATCCGTTCAGATGGTTTTAGAGATGCCTGTAAGGGCTGTATCTGGTTCTTAAAGATAGCGTCAAGAATCTTAGCCACATCTTCAGCATTGGTATTAGTCAATTTATAAATATAGTGACTCGTATCCTTTTTAGAGACATCAGTATCAAACATATCAATCATTTGGATGATTGGTTGCATATCTTTTTCTGGTGCGACGATGACAACTGAATTCGTTCGCTCATCTGACAGAACCGAAGGTTTGACTGCCGGAACTCCGACACGTTGCCTTGTCGCACTCAGTTTTATACCGATATATGCATCAATCTGGGTCTTTACAAACACTGCAGAAGCATTCTTTAGTTGGCGAATCTCGGTCTGAAGCGAAACCCCTTCCTGGTCAAGCATTTTTATGACCTCATAATACCGTCTGATGTTAGAGGCATAATCAGTGATGATAAGGGTATTGGTATCCGGTATCGGAATATAAGTAGCATCACCTCTACCTTTAAGAGGTCCCAATTGGCTTGCGACTGTCGTAACATCAGCAAACTTCAGTCGGATTACCTGAGTTACTACTCTGTCGCCAGGAGAAAGGTCTTCTACCTTTGAATCAGGATAAACACCATCCGGATGTTCTCTGGCTTCAGTAATCTTTACTACCTTCCAGACAGGTTCTGACTTGATAATGGTGTAGCCCTTCATTCTTAAAGTTGTGTCAATGATTGAGTCCATTATCATATCATATTTATCTGCTGGAACCGTAAAGGAAAGCGGAATAATACTAAAAGTTTGTTCTTTAATCTGGGTATCCTCGCAGATAATTGGGACTTTTTTTAGTTCCGCCATCTGTTGAAGAATACTGCTGATTTTAAGACCGGCTAAACTGATTATTACTTCTTCAGGTCGTTTTTTGCTTTCGCCTGATGTGCCTTCAGAAGATGATGTAGATTGAGCAAAGATTAATAGTGGTAAAAGTGCAATTGATAAAATTAACAACAATAATAATTTCCGCATAATTCCTCTCCTCCCGATATTGAGACAACCTACTCTTTATTATGTTACAAATTTATTGATTGCAATAGTATAATATCTATACTAAACTTTGTCAAGAAAAATTACAACCACCCCAAAAACATTCGGGATGTGTATCTGTGATTTCTCTTAATATAATTTCCTATTGGTTGCATTGGCATTTATATTATATCGGCATTTTATGAATAATAAATTAGTTAAAAGTATTCTCAATGGTGATAAGGTCTCTATATCACGCGCCATCTCACTCGTGGAAAATCAGCACAATGATGCTGATAAATTATTGACATCACTTTATTCTTATATCGGGAGGGCAAAAAGAATCGGCATCACAGGTCCGCCGGGCATCGGTAAAAGCACCCTGGTTAACGAATTAGTCATCGCCTTACGCAAAATGAAGAAGAAGGTCGGCGTGATTGCCATAGACCCGAGCAGTATCTTCACTGGCGGCGCAATCCTCGGGGACCGCATCAGGATGCAGGCAATCGGCCCTGATGACAATGTCTTTATCCGCAGTATGGCAACCAGAGGCGTCCACGGCGGACTTAACAGAGCCGCTACTGAAGTGGCTGACATCCTTGACGCATCAGGCAAGGATTTTATTATCTTTGAGACAGTCGGGGCCGGCCAGTCAGAGGTGGAGATATTCAGAACCGCTGATGTGACTGTAGTTGTCCTTTCGCCTGAATCAGGTGACTCCATCCAGGCAATGAAATCAGGGCTGATGGAGATAGCCGATATCGTTGCGGTAAATAAATCAGACCTCCCAGGCGCTGATGCATTTGTCACTACTCTGCGCAATACCCTTGAAATAAGCCGTTCCGCAAAGGGTAATAATAAAAATATTACCATTATCAAAACCCAGTCAAACCAGGGCATCGGTATTGATGACTTACTCAACGCTATCACTGAATATCTGCATAATTTGGACAGGAGCGGCCAACTATCAGAGCGTCGTAAAAAACTCTTACAGGGACGTATCAAGTCGCTCATACTCTCCAAACTAGAAAACATAATTACCGAAGACCCAGCAATAACCAAGTTGATAGAGTCCTATTCGCAGACCAAGAATAAAACAACACCATATGAATTTGTGAATAAGGTGATAAAGATGATGGTAAAATGAAATGTGAATATACATAATTTCATTAGTTTTACAGGCATTTGGGGGTTGCTTATAATTACCTGGTTCATTTCCACCAACAGACGTATTATCAACTGGCGCGTCATCA
>JAGUXD010000048.1 GCA_020062035.1 Candidatus Brocadiia bacterium
AAAGCAATTGAATTAATTATTAGTTCATATAAACAGGACATTTAACCAATAATATGTCATAGTTGTTAAAATTTAGGGTATATTTTAAGGGAAAAAGAAGGGAACTTCGCATAACTCCTTAAATTTTAAGCCGTTATATAAGGCTTAACTATCCGTTACCCCTCGTTAAAGGGTAACATCCTACAAGGCTTAAAATACAAGGGAAACAAAAGGGATAGCCAAATAAAGGTGAAAGGATAGTTTTTTCTCAGGAAATAGGCGGGTTCCCGGTCATTTTTAAGGGTTTTTAAGGGATTTTTTAACAACTATCAGAATATGACCAAAATATTTAACGCTCCGATTTACGCCGTGTTGGGGAATACCCCCACCAATCTTAGGGACGGGTATCATAAATCTTGTGGTCGCAAATTGCGACCTTAAGAACAGCAGATAAAATAGGAATCTGTTAAATCCGTTTAATCAGTTTACAATAGGAGAAAACAATGAGTAAATTAAGCGAATCATTAAAATCTGGCAAATTCGTAATTACCTCAGAAGTTGGTCCACCTAAAGGCATTAATATAGAACCTTGTTTAGAAGAAACCAAGCACTTTGGCGAGAAGGTAACAGCAATTAATGTTACGGACATTCAGTCTGCGGTGATGCGGGTGGGTAGTCTGGCTACGTGTATTAAACTCAAAGAGCGTGGTTATGAGCCGATAATGCAGGTCGTCTGCCGTGACCGAAACCGCCTGTCTTTACAGTCCGAATTATTAAACGCGGCGGTATTTGGTATAGAAAATGTCTTATGTCTGACCGGTGACCACCAGTCACTCGGCGACCATCCGCAATCCAAAGGCGTCTTTGACTTAGATGCGGTCCAACTTATTGCGACAGCAAAGAGATTGATGGAAGGAAAAGACCTCTCTGGTAATAAACTGAATGGTAATCCAAATTTCTTCTTGGGCGGAGTGGTTTCACCGGGTTTGGACCCGTCAGAACTCCAGATAATGAAGATGGAAAAGAAGGTCCAGGCGGGAGCGCAATTTATCCAGACGCAAGCGATTTATGAACTGGATAAGTTCTGTCAGTTTATGGATAAAGTCAAGCATCTCAATATTCCCATTCTGGCGGGTATTATTATTCTAAAATCCGTTGGTATGGCGAAGTTTATGAATGAGAATATAGCAGGTGTTTATGTGCCTGAACCGTTAATAAAAGAGATGAAAGAAACTAAAGACAAACAGGCAAAAGGTGTAGAAATCGCTGCTCGGATTATCCGCGAAATCAAACCCTATTGTCAAGGAATTCACATAATGCCCTTGGGCTGGGGACATCTTGTTCCAGAAATAATCAAACAAGCCGGCTTATAGAAAAAGATGGAGTACAAATATGTTGATTCCTTTCCCATCCCGAAAACATTCGGGATGGATTGGTCTTTTGCCCGTAATATTGTTATATACGATGAGTTAAAAAAGGTCATCTCGGCTTTTAACCGTTCACAGATAAAAACAATCCTCTTATCAGGTGTCGGACTTGGCATTACGGTCTATCATCATATCACTTCCAGAGCAATGTCTGATGTGGACCTGTTAATTAAACCAGAAGATAGACAAAAAATTAGTTGGATACTATCAGAGTTAGGATATTTAATAGAAACCACAAGATTAAGTGAGACGCATTATTCTAAGACAATTGACTCGTTCTCATTCCATATCGATTGCCATACTCATATGAGGCATTATCTGAACGATAACGGTATTAAGATGCTCTGGTCAAGGGCGAGAAAAACAAAACTTCCGCAGACCGGAATAGAAACTGATGTTTTATCGCCTGAAGATGCTTTAATCTATACAGTCGCAGATTCGGCTATTTATCATATGGAAATCACTGATAATGTTCTCTCTGACATTACCCAAATCATAAGGTTTTATCAGGAAGAGATAAACTGGAAAGAAATTGTAGGTATTATAAAACAGCGCCATTTAGAGGCGCCTTTATATTATATTTTTACTGATGTCACAAAAAAAGGCATCTTGATTCCTGAGGAGGTGATTAATGCTATAAAGCCCCCAGATAGAAAACGTCGGCAACTATTTTTATACAAGACCATTATAAACAACCGCAAGAAATTAGATGATAGCATTGTCCGATTCTTTTGCTTTGTAATGTGTCCCTCAGCGAGGTCCGAGATTATTTTGGACTCACTTATCCCTTCACCTTTATTTATGAAACAGTGCTATGGCTTTACCAGTAATTTCTTATCCTATTTTTATTATCCTGTCAGAATCTTGACTCTTATCTGGCGCGTAGGCAAAAGCATATTCCAGCTATGCCTTGTTATCTCTAAAAATTTATTGAGGAATTTTTAGGTATGCACCCTATCACTTTGAGTTTACCGAAAAGTTAGTTTCGGGATAATTTCTTACGCAGGGTTTCTATTATTCTATCAAATGAAGCCAGTCGTCCAATGCCTTCACCACAAACTAATTTGCCTTTTTCTGGTTCAATGAAATGATAACCGATTTTTTTCAGAAGAGTAATGTTCTTCTGCACGATTGCATTAAGATACATCTTTTCATTCATTGCCGGAGCGATTATTACAACAGATGGATTTAATGACATCACTACTGTAGAAACCAAATCATCTGCGATGCCGGAAGCAATCTTACCGATAATATTAGCGCTTGCCGGGGCTATTAAGAGCAAGTTCAATCTTTCTGCCAGAGCAATATGTTGCGGGTCAAAATAATAGTCATTCGCAAACAAATCAGTAAAGACCCTGTTATGCGAGAGGGTCTGGAATGTCAGGTGCGAAACAAACTCTCTCGCTGCTCTGGTCATCAGAACAGTAATTCTGGCATCCTGTTTATGAAGACAAGAAACTATTTCTGCAGATTTATAGGCAGCGATACCGCCGGTAATCGCGATTCCTATTTCCTTACCTAAAAATACATTTTTTGCTTTATTCATCTTTGTTGTCTTTTGGTCTCATTCGCTCCTTCCCAGGTCAGCCGGCCTTCAAGGATCTCATCTAATAACGGCTCAAGAATCATATTAAAAGACCCTGTTTGTTTAACTCCAGACTGACGCATTTGTTTCAGACGCTGAATTAGGATGCTTGTTAATTTAAACCGCCCGCCAACTTTTTCTAATGCCAACTCATATTTCCTGTCCACATCATTTATCATCGGTCTTTCTTGATTTTCTATCATAATATTTATCTCTATCTCCTTTTATTAAAACTTTAGTAGAGATGTTTTCTAATAATATTTTGGATTTCTTTTACTGCCCCCGTGATTTTATCATTTATGACCTGAAAATCATAATCTTTAGAATAACTCATCTCTTTTATTGCCCGTTTTAATCGTTGATTTAATTCTCTTCTGGACTCATTAGTTTTTCTACTGTCTAATCTTTGTTTTAATGTTTTTACATTAGGCGGCATGATAAAAATATAAACGCCTTTATAACCGTTGCGTTTAAGGTTTTTAGCCCCCTGAACATCCACTCGCAATAAAGAATATTTACCTTCATTAAACACTGCCTTCAAGGACCTAATAGGTGTGCCGTAATAATTACCAAAAAGCCGTGTATATTCAACAAATTTTCTATTTTTTACATCCCTACTAAATTCACTTTTAGTCAGGAAATGATAATCTTTACCGTTTACCTCTCCGTAACGAGGTGCTCTTGTTGTTGCAGTAACACACGCTTTAAGGCGACGCTCTTTCCTGAGAATCTCCTCACATAAAGTCGTTTTCCCTACGCCTGAAGGACCTGAAATAACCAGAATCTTATTTATCTTATTCAATGTTTTGCACCTGTTCCTTTATTTTCTCAATTTCACTCTTTAGCAAGATTACTGAATATGTAATCTGGGTGTCATTTGATTTAGAACCAATCGTGTTAATTTCTCTTAGCATTTCTTGGGCAATGAAATCAAGTTTCTTACCGATTTCCTGATTTTCGTCTAATGTCGCGGAGACCTCCTTCAGATGTGATTTAAGTCGCTGAATCTCCTCGTTAATATCAGCCCGCTGGGAAAAAGTAGCAATTTCAAAAGCAAGATTTCGTTCCAGATCGAAAAGAGATATTTTATCGGATATCTTTTCCGAAGGTTTCGTTATCATTGGCAAGTTATTATCCAGTATTGACTTCAACTTTTTCCTGAAAGATGTCTCGTAATTATCTCTGACATAAGGAATCTGTTTCTCTATTTTATTTAATATAACGAAGATTTTTTGCAGGTTTTTCTGGAGTGCCTTCTTTAGACGATTGCCTTCTCTTTCACGCATTGACGATAAATTTACCAGAGCCGTTCTGATAACATTATAAATGTAATTCCATTCTTTATTACCCAGATAACCGGATTTGGCATCGGGCATTTCTAAAATACATGGTAAGTTTATAAGCGACTCAAAAGAAATCTCTCTTTTTAATCCCAAAAGCGTCTGTATCCTTTTTAATTCCTGATAATAATTTCTGATTAATTGGCGATTTATAGAGAGATGTTTATCGGGCTCAGCATCAAGCCGAAGAGAAAAATTTATACTGCCGCGGTGGATATATTCTCTGATAAGTTTTTCAATCTCGCCTTCGTGCTTATTTAATGCCTCAGGAAGCGCCATCTTAAGATTAAAAAATCTATTATTCACAGAACGGATTTCTATTCTGAATTTAAGTTTATTAGCGATTTTACCTTTCGCCTCGCCAAAGCCGGTCATACTTTTCATATTATTAAGACATCCCTCTTGAGCCATGTTTCTGGGTAGGTATTTGTTTCTTGCAAAGTGGACACTTATCAGGCGGATAAATCGGCGGATTAACCTTGATAATACTTCGTAGAGTCAATCCAAATAATTTTGAGGTTTTTTTATGCCGTCTATCAACCAATGAAATAATACCCAAGACCTTTCCCTGATATTTTCTTACTACATCTATAACCTCTTTTACTGAGCCACCGGTTGTGATAACATCTTCAGCAACAATCACGCGCTTGTTTGGATTTATCGTAAATCCCCGCCGTAATGTTAACTGATTTTCTACTCGCTCTAAATATATTACCTTTGCCTTGAGAAGACGGGCTAATTCATACGATAAAACAATCCCACCCAAGGCAGGACCAATCACAATATCAACCTTTTTATTAAGATACGGTTTTATTAGTTCCTTGCACAATTTAGCGGTTACATCAGGTCTTTCCAGAATCCGAGCACATTGAACATAAGTATCGCTGTGATTACCTGATGTCAGGACAAAATGCCCTTTTTGTATCGCCTGTAGTTTCTCAAATATCTTATAATAATTGGATAGTTTTTTCATCTACTACAACCCCGCAGATAATCTCGCTGAAGCGGGATGCGGGGTTTTTATTTCACTGCCCGGCAGGTGTATTTGGCGATTGATTTTCCTGCGGTTTATTCTCTTTCTGTGGCTGTTGTGGCTGTTCTGTAGGTGTTATTGGCGCCGGTGGTTCTACCGGACTCGCTATCTCTGTAGGCATTGATGCCGGCGATATCGGTGCTACCTCGGTAGGTGTAACTGCTTGCCTCTGGGATGTTTGTTGCGGTTGTGTTTTTGGTGGTGTTTTCTCACCGCTCAGAAGTCCGCTTCTCGTCGTGGTTCTTGGGATTTGCCCCAGAATAATAGCCAATAACAAAAAGATTACTGCCAGAGCCACGGTAACTCTTGTTGCTACAGAGATTGCCTTCACGCCAAGGAAAGAATCCATTGCCCCCCCACCTCCAAAAGCACCTGCTAACCCGCTTTCGCTATGATGCGGTTGTAGTAAAATAATCGCGACTAATAAAACACATACGATTACAAATAAAACAGTCAAAATTATTTCTAACATACCTTAAATCTTTCTATGCAGTTACGATAACTTTATAGAGGTTGTCCCGTTAGGGACGGCTATTTTTGATGATATTTACAATTTTAGTGAATGAGTCAGCGGAAAGCGAGGCACCGCCTACTAATGCACCATTTATATCATTGCCTTCCATCAGTGATTGAATATTATCCGCAGTTACGCTTCCACCGTAAATAATCGTCATTTCTCTGGCAACGATTTCATTGCTTAAATGCGTTAATAATTTTCGGATAAAAGAATGAACCTCCTGCGCCTGTTCTGGAGTAGCATTTTTACCTGTTCCGATTGCCCATACCGGCTCATAAGCAATAACAATCTGATTATATCTATCAGATGGAACCTCGTCAAGTCCTGCTTCTATTTGCTGACGAATAGTTTTTTCTGTAAGATTTTCCTGTCGTTGTTCTAATGTTTCACCAACGCAGAAAATACAAGATACCCCCCCTTGTAAAGAAGATTTCAATTTCTTATTAACCATATCATTATCTTCTTTGAATATCTGCCTGCGTTCAGAATGGCCGATAATTACATAATCACAGCCGATATCTTTAAGCATTCCAACAGAAATCTCGCCGGTAAAAGCACCCTTTGGCTGGAAATATACATCCTGTGCGCCGAGCCGTATCTCCGAACCTCTCAATATATCCTTCACTGCTGAAAGATAGACAAAGGGCGGGCAAAGAACTACGCCCTCCTGTTGAGAAACTTTTAGATTATCCTTAAGCAAACCTGTCAAAGAAACCGCTTCCTGAAGCGTGGTATTCATCTTCCAGTTGCCGCCAACAATACTCTTGGGCATACTTATTTCTCCTATCAATATAGTGAAATTATATCCTTCTTATTGTTGAAGTCAAATAAAATCATATAAATTCTTTTCTTATATTTATTTCTTGACCTTCCGGCACTTATTCTGATAATAAATGTAACTATTCAGCACCCTTGTTCCCGGAAGTTTCCCGAATGCTTTCCGGAAACGGGGCGGGAATGATACTTTGAGAACAACCTGAGTTTATAATTATAGAAAGGATGTAAACTATGCCAGAACTTAAGCGAATAAGTATCCCTTATCTTTATGAGTTAAAAAAAAGGGGGGAACCTATCTCCTGGCTTACTGCTTATGATTATCCTTTAGCATACCTTGTTGACCAGGCAGGTATTGAAATGATTTTAGTAGGTGATTCTGCCAGTATGGTGGTCTACGGTAATTCTTCTACTTTACCAATCACAATGGACACCCTGATTGAACACTGTCAGGCGGTTCGCAGAGGCGCACCAAATTCCTTTGTAATTGGCGATATGCCTTTTCTTTCTTATCAAGTCTCTGTTTCAGAAGCGGTTTATAATGCGGGTCGGTTTCTGAAAGAAGGCAACTGCGATGCTGTAAAATTAGAAGGCGGTGTCCGCGTTGCTGAAACAATTAAAGCAATTGTCAATGCCGGCATCCCGGTTGTGGGTCATATCGGCTTAACTCCGCAATCAAGTTCAATGCTTGGCGGGTTTAAGGTTCAGGGTAAAGATGTTGAAAGCGCTATTTCTCTTATTGAAGACGCTAATGCATTAGAAAAAGCCGGCACCTTTGGTACCTTATTAGAATGCGTCCCTACCAAAATCACTTCTATTATCAGAAAGACCGTCTCTAACTTAGTATTCGGAATAGGTGCTGGAGATGATTGCGATGGACAACTTCTGATTATTCACGATATCTTAGGGCTTTATCAATGTTTCACGCCCAAATTTGTTAAGCAATATGTTAATATTTCGGCGATTATTTCTGATGCCCTGAAAAACTACCGTAATGATGTAAAAAATCGCCAATTCCCTCAACCAGAACATTCTTTCACAATACCATCAAGCGAATTACAAAAAGTCAAAACTTACTTGTCTAAAACAACATAGAACACAAGCTAACGCTACAGGCTATTTGCTATCATCTAATTAGGGCATACTGAAAAACTCCAAATATTTCTATAACAGGCTGTCTAAAAAGTTACAGATATTTTGATATGACAGCCATAAAATAGTCAAAATATCTGAAAGAACCATCTTTATACCCAAATTATAT
>JAGUXD010000041.1 GCA_020062035.1 Candidatus Brocadiia bacterium
AGACATAGCCACGTATTAACTGAGGAAGACCGGGGACAATTCCTACAAAAAACTCGTTATTATCAATACTTGCCTTCTGCAGCGGACCGAACCATTCGTCATCAATCTGGATAAGGCAATAGGGTGCTGGATAATTGGTTGTATCAGAGACCTGAATAGAATACATAAAAATGGGGCTTGCGAGACCGTGTCCTGCTGCAGGAGTTCCTAATTGGCCACGTTGACAATTACGCAATTCATCCGGTGCCCCTGCTTGTATTTCGTAATAAATAAGTTCATTACCAATCCTGACGAACCCTTTTGCAGGAAATTGGTCTGCGAAGCCAACCGGAATAGTAGTATCATCAGCCGCGATTGGAGCCGTTAAAATAGCCGGGGTCTGGGTATTAGCCGGAATTGTCTCTATTAAGGTAGCCCCGCCTGTAGGAAGAGGGTCTATACCAATCGCTGTTCCGTAAATGCTGTAAGCGCCAACAAATCTTGCGGAATAACCAAAAACAGAGACCTTGGCGCCAGCAGGATGAAAACGGATATTAGTTCCGCGAGCACCTCTTCCAGTATATACCAGTTGCGTAGGCGTAACGGTTCTATCCCAGATAGTAAGAACCACAAAAGAGTTTCCGTTGATGGAATCGTATTGAATTACTTCCAGTCCTATTTCAATAACGCCTGATGGCAGAAAGCCCGCAGTTGACTGGACAGTAATAGTCATTTGGTCTTGGGTGTCGTCCATGGTATCAGGAACATCTGAAGTAAGTTCAGTAACCGCGTTTTGGTCTTGGCTGTTGAAATGACCGAAAGAGCCAACCGGTCTTCCGTCAACCAGCAGGGATAATTGGGCATATTTAGTGCCTTTCCAGTATGCACCAATATGATACCATACTTCCTGGTCAAAAGTAAAAGGGGCTCTTATTTGAGAGCCGTTTCTATCTAATGTCGCATCGCATACTGATAAGACCAATTCATTATTCTTATACCATAGAGCCAAACGGTTTTCGTATTCACTTTGATTTATATCAAATAAAGTTGCGTCTGCGGGAGAGGTATCAAATTTGAGCCAGAACTCCACACCGCCAGCCAGGATATCACGTTCGTTATCAAAAGTAAAGATATCATCTCTGAGATAAACTAATGGTCCGGAAACACCTTCGTGTGTGTCAGAGAAGGACTCTCTGAGAATAACATTTCTACCGCGAGTATCCTCTGCGGTTTTTAGTTTTAATGCACCTCTGGATTGGGCACGGGAATAATCTGGTTTTCGCTTGTCAATAGAAAAACCCTGATAACCCAGATTAGTTACCATCGGATAAGTAGCCATTTTTGTAGGATTACCTAAACCGCTCCAGAATTGTGAATCAAAATCATATTGACTTTCTATTGTCAGGGTAAGCGTTTTTCCTATAGGCGCTATATCAACGATTTCATTAAAAGTAATAAGCGCGGCCTGGTTACCTGATGGCTGATTGGTCACGCCTGAAGAGTTGAGCGTGAAAATATCATAGGAGCGAAAACAGAAAGGTAAGGTCCCGGCGAAGCGCCTATCTACCATATTTGCTAAAGAAGAATCCCGAGGGTAAAATGCATTCATCCAGACCTCATACCTTTGTGGGTCGGAAAGGATGATAGAGGAACTTGCAATAGCCAGTTCCAGGTCCGCAGGGGCGGTAAATCTCTGTGCCTTGAGTTCTTGGGCTAACCTTTTTGCATCGTTTTCTGGAATGGTGGTATCTGTTATAGTGTCATCAGGATTATAGAACTTACGTCCTACTCCGGTTAAGAGGGCAGTAAGGACCTCGCTAGATGCAGTGTTAATATTTACTGGATGTGGTTGTTCTATCTCCACAGTTGTTGTCTCTAACAAAAAGTCATCAGGGACAATGCGGTCCAAGTAAATTGCGGATGATGAGCCCAATTGACGCCAGATATTAGTAGATAAGATAGCAGAGACCCAATCAGTATGGTAGCCAGGGACGCCATTGATTGTGTCAGGATGTGTCGCGATAACTTTACATAAAGGGCAGGGCTCGTTAGCGACATAAGCAATAAACTCTTCGCCCGTAAGCGCGGATTGCAGCCGAACCCGACAGCCCTCTTCATTACCCATAGGAAAATAAGCGTCAACATAAATTATATCATAAGTGTTTCCGTCCTTTGCGGAATAGCGCATATAACCACACAGGTTTTGACCTGCAATCCACGGGGTTGAACGATAAGAATATTCGGTAATGAATTGCTGGAGGTTGTCAGTTGGTTTTAAGAGTGATTTTAGTTGTTCAATGAGCCGACGTGGTGCGCTGTGTATATTTATCTTACCTTGTTCGTCTTCTGCCTTATTTGACCAGATTATTCCTTTAGGGTCAGAAACGTTAAGGCCGAATGGGTCAAGGTTTGTCTGGAATTCATCAGGCGTATCATAATCAGCAGTGTTAAAAGGTGCTTGAGCAGAAGGGGCGAGTTCATAGAAAGAATGGGTTCGCAGGAGAAGATTGATAGCGCTATTGCGAGAGCCCAGGGCTGAAAATCTCGCCTGTGTGATATTAAAAACATTCTTACTCGTCTTTTCCTTGAACAACATTGAACTTGTGAATGGAATGGCAAGGAGTATCAATGCAATTAATATCAGGATAACAAGCACCAGAGTAATACCGTTATTGGTTTTCATATATCTTTGTATTTACTAATATATAAGATGCACTAAACTATCAAAAGTTACTTAATTTACACTATAAATTCTAATATAACATTAGTTAAGAAAAATTCACCCACCAGTATATAAATTATGTAATGGCTTATTTCCAAACGCCTGGTATTTTATAACCGCAGAATTTACATATCCCCTCTGGAAGGTTATTTTCTAATACCTTAAAACCCAATCTCTTGATTACTGGTTCTTTACAGGAAGGACAAAAAGTATAATTGCCTTCGTGTGGTGCAAGATTAAAAGTATAAACATATTTTAGCCCTGTATCTAATCCTATCTGACGGGCTAACTCTATTGTCTTGGCAGGTGTCGGCGGAAGGGACTTTAATTTATACTCCGGATAAAATCTACCAAAATGTAAAACCACATCCTGACCGAGGGTCTTTTTGACCCATTGACACATCTGTTTTATTATCTCTAAATCATCATTATAAGAAGGTACTATCAAATTAATAATTTCTAAATGTTTCTTTTGGTTTTTAATAACTTCTAATGATTTGAGAACAGGGCCGAGCGTCTGTCCGCAAATCTTCTGGTAGAATTTATCGTTAAATGCCTTGAGTGTTACTGCGAATGCATCTATTACCTTACAGATGTCTTTTAATGGCTCTGGATTGACAAACCCTGCGGTGCATACAACATTGTAGACACCTTTTTTTCTGGTGAAGCCGGCTACTTCCTTGAGGTATTCAGGATACATCGCTGGCTCGGTATAAGTATAACAGATTGTTCGGCATTCTTTTTTTAGCAGAGCGTCGGCACAATCGTCTTTGGTAAAATTACAAATAGCAACCCGTTCAGGTTTTTGCATCGCAACCTGCCAGTTCTGGCAATATAAACACCTCAGGTTACAGCCGCCCACTCCAATAGAAAGCGCATTTGTCCCGGGCAGGAAATGATTAAATGGTCCCTTTTCTATAGGATCAATATTTATTGTGCAGGGATTATTGTAAGCAGAAGACACCCAGATACCATTCTGGTTAAGACGATTAAAACAGAAGGAAACATCTCCGGGCTTGTAGATATGAAAATTAGGACAGAGTGTGCATTTGATTTTTCCGCCACCAAGTTTTTCGTAGTATAGTGCTTCAATAAATTTCTTATCTTCTGCCCGGATAGATTGGTGAAACTCCAGGAGAGACACCACGGCTGGCGGCAAGGTTGCTATACCAAAACCTATTTTACCAAGTTGCTTAAAAAACTCACGTCGTGAAATAGGAATATTTGGTTTCATAATCAATATAACGGGTTACCATTTAATGGCGGTGTTATTTTTGTTAATGTCTACTCCAAACAAGGAAAAGAGAATAGCATTAATGGTTGATTCAGTTTTTGTTTCAGCAGGAGGCGATTGCTGAATCTGGCAGGAAACAAGTAATAATAAAGCAATTAAACTCAGTAGTAATTTCTTCATTTTATTTTTCTCCTTCTTAGTTTTGCCAGCATTTTATAGGCACGTCATTATTACGGGCACAAGCACTACAGGAGACACAGGATGATTCACTAACTGATTTGTTCTGTAATTTAAGTGGCAGGTCTGGTTCTCTGATAAACGGTCTGCACATTGATACAAGGTCAAGCCCTTTTTCCTTAAGAAGCATTTCAATTACTTCAGCATTTCTGATACCACCTACCAGGATGAGAGGTGTTTTTAACTTCGCACGGAATTGCTCGGCTTGAGTGAGGTAAAATGGCTCGTTTTTGCTCGTTCCCTCGTAGCGTGTTTTTCTCTTCTGTCCCAGACCGCTTATCTCAATCGCATTAACACCGCTCTCAGCCAGTTTAACTGCCGCCATCAGGCATTCTTCAAGAGCCCTTCCACCTTGAATAAACTCTTCCCCATTTACCTTTGCCCAGATTGGAAAATCAGTACCTGTTGCCTTTCGGATTGATTTGAAGACAGCAAGTAAAAAGTTCACTCTTTTTTCCGGACTACCACCCCAATCATCTTCTCGTTTATTGGTACGCGGTGAAAGGAATTGATTAATGAGAAAGCCATGTGCGGCGTGTATCTGGACGCCATCTGCTCCACCTTCCTGAGCGCGTTTAGCCGCCGCACCAAAAGATTGAACAACTTGTTCAATATCATCTGTGGTCATTTCTTTGGGAGAATTCCTTTGCTGTGCCGAAGGAGCGAGCGGATTTTTAATGTCCGGCTGTGCTCGGATGCCTGCATGGTTTAATTGAACAAATAATTTTGTATCAAATTGGTGCACGGCTTTAGATAGTCGCGTAATACCTTTAATCAGGTTGTCATTATCAAGCCCCATCATCGTCATCCCTAATCGCCCATCAGTCCGCACAAAGGTATGACCAGTAATAATGGTGCCAACATCTCCTTTAGATAGTTGCTCATATAAGGCAATCATTTCGTCTGTTACGGCACCATCATTGTCAGCCATTCGCTCTGCCGTGGCAGAGCGTACTAACCGATTCTTCAGGTTGATAGAGCCAATTTTTATAGGTGTAAATAGAAGTGATAACTTATCAGTTTTATTCGGTGTTGGGGTAAGAAGCGAAGGTTCTTGTTGGCAACGCAATCCAACCAAACCAACACCACCCACCAATGCAACTTTCTTGAGAAAATCACGCCGCGAATATTTATCAGCCATAATTATTTTTGTTATTCTTCAAATACCTCTCAGGATTGTGTTAGTCTAATTTTTTCGCTGGTAGTGGCTTAAAGTTTTTGAGAACTGTTAATTTGGCTTCTAACACCCCGAGCATTTTTGGATTAAGGAAAAAACGCCCCGTTTTATTCAGAATGGGTTTGTTCTTGTTACGATATTCCGTAAGAATGCTCAGTACTTTGGATAGTTCTTCCCGTTTGTCTTTGATTTCAAACTCTTTAGCCAGGTCTTCTTTATTTAATTCAAAGTCATCTTCATCCATTGCCCGTGCTGCATCAACGATACTGAATAATCTTTTTTCTTCTTTGGCTTTTTCCTCATCAGTTAACTTGCCGTGTTTCTCTTCAAATTTCTTAAACTGTCTTTCTAATGTTTGCTTTCGTTTTTCTTCGTAAACCGTTTGTGGAATCTGGCGGATTTTCCTGAGGATATTTATTGCCCGCTCATAGTCTGCGGCTTGTCCAGCACGAACTGGGTCTCTCTGGCTCTTGGGTGGAAGGAAACAGGGCTTAAAAGTAGCAATTACCTCTTTTTGGGCTTCAATTAAAACAGCCTCTATTTTTTCCTGAAAAGGTGGCAATTCTGCTTCAAATTTTTCCCGTAAGTGTTTGCCTTGTTCATTCAGGTTATAGGCTTTTTCGCCTAATTTCGGAGGATAATCCGGACCTTTTTCAATCAATGCCTGCTTATATTCAGATATTGCTGCAACGGCCTCTGCGGCAATGGTTCTTCCTTTTTCCTTATAAGATTCTTTTAACGTTTGAACTTCTTTCAAAATGCTGATTAGTTGATTAAGTTGTTCTTCGGTAAGATTTAAGCCGTTAACCAAGTTAATCAAACTGATTTCACTCCGCAAATTATCCACTTTTACTTGCGGTTCTTCATTCACCACATTCTCAGCACCTGATAAACCCCACGGTAAAAATATTCCTGACGTTATCAGGCAAATGATTATAGACAGATATACCTTTTTCATAACACACCTCCTTATTTAGGTTGGGCTTTATCTAAATCTTTTGGTTCTGATGTTTTGGGGTTTTTCATCATCTCCAACCGTTTTCCTAATATCGGCAGAATTCTGGGATTAAGTAAATATCTACCAATCCGTGTAGGTCCCCCGCGTCTGGTCTGGTGTATCCGTTCCAATTCCTCTCGTAGTTCTTTATCTTTCTTACATGTCTTTTTACTTTCAGTCATAAATTGCCTTGCTAAATCTGGACCGTTTAATTCAAATTCCTTATCTGACATAGCCCGGGCTTGTTCCATTACTTTAAGAAGCCGCTCGGCTTCTGTTTTTCTCTCCTCGTTGGTCAATTTACCAGTATGCTTTTGCACCATTTCTAAATGTCTTTCAACTATTTCGTATTTGTCTTGGTCAAATATCTCCTGAGGTATTTTTCTGACTCGGCGCAACAGGTTTAATCCCTGCTCGCTATCCTGTGCCTGACCTGCCCTGACCGGGTCCTTGAGGTTTTTGGGTGGTATCAAACACGGCTCAAAGGTATTTATCACCTCTATTTGTCCTTCAAGTAAAATAGTGGTTAGTTCTTTTTCAATAGCAGCAACCGAATTCATCATTCCTTCCTTTATCTCTTTGTTTTCCTGGTCCATCATAGCGGCATAACGTTCTATATCTTTAGGAATACCTTCATTTTTCTCTAATGCTGATTTTAATTTACTAAAGGCATCAATCACTTTCTGTATCGTTTTATTATTTACCTCCTCAATTTGTTCCCTGAGAAGTTGCACTTCATTATTATATTGGATTATTTGTTTTATCTGTTCTTCAGTAAGGTTAAGGCCGTTGATGAGATTTAGCAAAGTAATTTCCTCAAATAATTCTTCAATCTTATCTTCTATGATAGCAAAGGGCTTTTTATGTTTAATAGATGCCTCGTTTGCCTCTTTCTTTTCAGGACAACATTGTTCTCCTGCATAAGAGAACACCAAACTTATTAGTAAAACCGAGACGCAACCACTTATTAACAATATTTTACGCATAATTCTCTCCTTTCGTTCTCTCTCTATCCTGATATTCAGACTGTCTAAAAAGTTACAAATATCTTACTATGACAGCCTAAAATAGCAAGATATTTGATAGAAAATTCCATCCGTAGTAAAAAGTTGGTTTTTGTACCCC
>JAGUXD010000053.1 GCA_020062035.1 Candidatus Brocadiia bacterium
CAGTAGATTAAGCGGTAGATTAAGCAGTAGTAAAGGCGTATGGGATAGTATTCCCCCCTATCACCTTGAATTTCAATCTAACCCTTTGTCAGTGATGAGGTTATATCACTTGGGAATATTTAAAAACCTTGCATATATGCAACCTTTTCTATGACTGGAAATATGTTCATTTTCACTAAAGAAATGGGTAATCTATCCGTCAAATAGGACCCCGAATACTTTCGGGGAAATTTGATATGACGGATTCCTAAATTAGATACCATGAAAATAATCTCTCGCGGAACGGTCATCCTTCTGTCATTACTTGTTTATATTATCTGTCTATTTACAGAGCCACTTCATCATTTTGTTGAGTTATATCTGGAAGAAAGTAATTGCCCGGCTTGTTTGGAGACACCTCATGACAGCAGTCAGCCATCATTCTCAGAATTCTGTTCAAACCATTCTGATTGCCATAATCCCGCGCATAAACAGCACAATCATCCAATTCATGATTCTCATAATTGTCAAATCTGCCATACAGTATATAATCATAAAATTATTCCTCCTTCAAACACAGGACTTACCATATTACCTCTGAGTAATTATGTAGCTCTCTTTCAGATCACCGAGATTGTCATATCTCATTCGTCATTCACCACCAAACCCATCCGAGGCCCTCCACTAAGTTAGACAAAGGGCCATTCAATAATATTTTCTTCGGAAGTGGTCACACAAATACAGTGTGTCTGTTTTACTTCCATAACCATTTATAAGGAGATTGTAGCATTATGAAATATATTATAATTCTTTTTATTCTATTATTGCCGTTATTGGCATTGCCTGCGGATGATGATAACCAATTTAGTTTAATACCTCAAAATATTTCACAAACATCCGCTGGCCGTTACTTCCAGAGTTTTAATCCTGATATATCGTTAATAGTTGACACTTTTTACCATCGCGACAGTTCGCGTGAAGGTATTGCCCATATCTTTGAAGAAGTATCTGGGTTTGGTCATGTTTGTACTTCTAAAAACCATCACCACGGACCTGACAAAGGGTTTAATATGAATCACATGGAACTGTATTTCTCAGCCAATGCTGATCCTTATTTTAAGGGTTGGGGTATTGCCGCAGTGGAAGAAGAAGGCGCGGAAATGGAAGAAGCCGTTATCCAAACCACGGCTCTGCCTTACGGATTGCAGGTTAAAGTTGGTAAGTTCTTCAGCGATATCGGCCGAATCAATCCCCAGCATTCACATAGTTGGGATTTTACCGACCAACCCCTTATTTATCGGTTAACTTTTGGACCCCATGGTTTGAATGACAAAGGCGCTCAATTATCATGGTTGCTACCAACCAACTTCTATATGTTTGCCGGCGTAGAAACTTTTCAGGGGAATAATGAGGCAATGTTTAACTATATCGGTGATGAATCTGGATTACCTATTAAATCCGGCCCGCGTATCTTTACCAGCTGGCTAAAATTCGCACCGAATATAGACAATCCTAATCACGCACTGCAGTTCGGACTTTCATATGGACGAGGTCTTCATCAAGAAGAACATGACGGCAATGCAGACGGCGAAATGGACCATTGGCTAAATGGTTACACTAAATTCTGCGGTGTAGATTTCGTTTATAAATATGATGACTTGCGTGCTTACGGTGTAGGTGATATCAATCTTCAGGGCGAATACTTCCGGCGAGAAAAAGACCTCACTATAAAAAATCACGACCTGAAACCGACTTTAATCGGGAAACATAAACAGGAAAACCAAGATGGTTACTATCTGCAGGCAACTTATGGTTTCTTGGAACGGTGGCGTTTGGGAGTGCGTTGGGAACAGATAGGGCTAATTAATAAAATAGACTTGCCGAATGGTACTTCCAAATCGCCGGATGGGAGCAACCGCTTATCCGTGATGACAGATTGGACTTTAACCGAATTTTCGCGATTAAGAATCCAGTGCGCTAGAGGAAATTATGAATTGGATGGTAAGGATAAAAAGGTTACAGAATTCTATATCCAATTGCAGATTTCATTGGGCGAACACGGGGCGCATAAGTTTTGAACATGTATTACACACCCCCAGCCCCTCTTGATAGAGGGGATTTAGGGAGGTGTTAAAAGTCAAAGGAGGATTGCATTATGAAAAAATTGTTGATACTTATAGCGATAAGTCTTTTGGCTATTCCATTCATCCGGGCTGAAGAAAAGAAACTTAATATCCTGACCACCACCCCTGACCTGAAGTCCATTACTGAGGAAATCGGCGGTAAATATGTTAATGTAACAAGTATATGTCTTGGTAATCAAGACCCGCATTTTGTCGAGGCAAAGCCGAGTATTATTGCCTATGCCCGTAAGGCAGATTTATTTATTGTAATTGGGCTAGAATTAGAGGTAGGTTATGAGGCGCTTATTATTGAGGGGTCGCGTAACACCAAAATCAAGCCCGGCACTGACGGCTATCTGGATGTCTCGGAGGGAGTTTTACTGCTTGAAGTGCCAACTTGTAAGATTGACCGTTCTATGGGTGATGTTCATCCTTATGGTAATCCCCATTACTGGCTTGACCCGTATAATATCAGAATTATAGCACAGAATATTTCCAATCGCCTGCAGAAGATTGATTCAGCACATCCTGCCGAATACCAGACAAATTATCAGACATTCGTTAAGAAGATTGACGAAGCAATGTTCGGTGTACAAGCATTGGCTAAAGTAGATGGGGATAAACTCTGGGAGATGGAACTATCTGGTAAATTAGAGGAGTTTATAAAAGAACATCAACTTCAATTAGATGGTTGGAAAAGAAAGGTCCAATCATTACGCGGGATGAAGATTGCTATTTTCCATCGTTCCTGGAGTTATTTTACCAATCGCTTTGGACTTGTTGTAGGTGGTGAAGTAGAGCCCAAGCCGGGTATCCCGCCCGGACCGAGACACCTCAAGGATTTAATAAAAAAGATTAAATTAGAGAATGTAAAGGTTATCTTGATGGAACCATTCTACGACCGCAAATCATCCGATTTTGTGGCTGATAAAACAAGCGCTAAAGTCGTGGTCTCACCAATTTCGGTGGGGGGCGAGCCGGCAGTAAAGGATTATATCTCCTTCATAGATACACTGACTAACAGATTGCTGGAGGCAATAACCATAAAATGACAGGAAAAGTTGAAATGTTGATAAGGTGTTCATTAATGAACACCTTATCAACTAAAAGGAGATTTTGATATGTTGGATATGATACCGATTTTACAATGGGCGTTTTTGGTATGTCTTATTCTCACAGGCATTCATTGTTATTTGGGTTTGCACATCGTCAGCCGGGGCGTAATCTTTGTTGACCTGGCACTGGCACAGGTAGCCGCTCTTGGCAGTGCCTTTGCGGTATTACTCGGCTATGAATTAGGCACTCAGATGGCCTGGATTATTTCATTGGCATTTACATTAATCGGTGCGGTGGTCTTTGCCTTAAGCCGGGCACGAGAGGAAAAAGTCCCGCAGGAGGCAATTATCGGCATTGTCTTTGCAGTAACTTCTGCTATGACCATCTTAATTTTTGACCGCCTTCCTCATGGCGGTGAAGCCATTAAATCAATGCTGGTCGGCGGACTGCTCTATGTTACACCGACATCAATTGTAAAAATATTCGCTCTGTATCTGGTCATTGGAATCTTTCACTATATCTTCCGCAAGAAATTCTTGCTTATTTCAACCAATATCAAAGAAGCATATAATAAAGGATTATCTATCCGATGGTGGGATTTTCTGTTCTACCTGATTTTTGGTATCGTGGTAACCAGTTCAGTTGAGGTGGCCGGAGTTCTATTAGTATTCAGTTACCTTATTGTTACGGCAGTTTGTGCAATGCTATTTACTGACAATATTCTGAAACGGTTGATTATTGGTTGGATTATCGGGTCTATAGTAAGTTTTATCGGTTTGTATTTTTCAGCCCTGTGGGATTTGCCGACCGGTGCTTCTATTGTTACGGTCTTCGGTATAGCCTTAATTTTATCTGTCACGATACGGCGATTGATAAAATAATAAGCCCCGAGAGTATTCGGGGGGATATGGGATAATTACTGCGAGATTAGATACCAATTAAACCAGCATATTAACAACATTGGAATAAAGACCAATAGCGAATAGCCGATAGCGAATAGCCGATAGCGAATAGCCAATAGCGAACAACCCACATATAAAGAATATAATAAGCCAATCAGTATTAATGGACCTACTATAATAAGAAGAGTTTGTGTTGTTAAAAACGGCTTGGAAAGATGACCAGCCGTGCCAAAGAGGTTCCAGGACAAGCCCAGTGGGTCAGAAATCAAGGAAAAACCCTCCTCAAATCTGAGATTAAGAAGTTTCAGGGTGTTGGATAAATGATTAAAAATAGAAAGCGGTAAAAAGGCATTGGCAATCCCGTAAATCGGGATACGACAAATAAGGGAAAGAAAATAAAACACCACACTAATACCCCCAACCAATATTGCCATCATTAACAAAATAGAAATTATTTCTGGTAACCTTCCCGCTAAAGCCAGAATGGTCTGATGAAAACCACTTATGTTAATAGCACCGAATATGCTAAAGGCAATCACTATGATTATTAAAACACTCTCGCTAACATTTACGGATTTTGATTGCGATAATTCTTTAGCAGGCAGGCGGATATTTAAGGAAATATTATTATTAGGACAGGTTCTGATACATTCAGTGCAAAGGATACAATAAAGGTTAGTATCCATTGTTGCCGGATTCTCAAAGACCGGACAGGCAATTCCGTATTGATTACCACGAATACAATCCCGCGTCCGGCATTTCTGGCAGGTGGATTTATCTCGGTTCCTTAATTCTAAAGGTGCAAAGAGTCCGTATATTCCGCAGATTGCCCCGACCGGACAGCCATAACGACAGAAGGTCTTACCGGGAAAAATTAGTGCCCAGATAAATGTCATCGCAAATATAACCAGGGCTAAATACGCAATTAAACGCGGATGGTCAGTCAGTCCAATCACATATTCTAACCAGATAAG
>JAGUXD010000200.1 GCA_020062035.1 Candidatus Brocadiia bacterium
AAGAAACTTATCTTGACCATTTTATATCTGATTAAACCACATTAAAACAATTTGCCTCAGGTCATTATCAGGAACTCGGCGACTTTGTCCAGGGCGAATATAAGGTCTCTCTCAACCCATCTACAACCTCTCTCAGATTTGAAAGAGAAGGCAGTATAAAGCAGGCAACTCTCGCTTATCCCTTAAAAATAACCAAAGAAATTACCTTTGACCCAGGATCCCGCCCAGGCGGAACTGTGGGTGATAAGAAAGACAAATTGACCCTTGTCGCAGATTACGAAATATTGAATCTCTCTTCATCTCTGATTACCACGACCTTTGCGGTAGAGTTTAATCTTTCAATGCTGGCTGGAAATGCCCCGGATAGATTTTATTACAACTCAAGGAATAATAATTTAGGGGTTCTTGTTAGCCAGGGTGAATCCATTGACGAGACACTATTTGGAATTAAGGACATATTCCAGAAGATAGATATCTCAATCGGGCTAAATAAACCGGCGAGTATCTGGTATTTCCCAATCCAGACCGTTTCACAATCAGAACAAGGGTTTGAACTTGTGTATCAATCATCAGTGCTTTTGCCGAGATGGAAAATTGCTTTACAACCCCAGGGAAAATGGCAGGTGCAGATTAAGAAGATATGCAAATATGAATAATTATCTGGCTTTTGCCCTGAAGTTAGCCCGAAAGGCCGGTAAATTACTTATCTCCCTGCAACCATCTTACAGAAAGCCCCAGACCAAATCAACGACCCTTGATTTAGTTACCAGAGCCGATTATCTGTCTGAAGAATTAATTATCAGTGCGATTAGCAAGAAATTTCCCTCACATAAAATCCTCTCAGAAGAACAGAAACATAATAATTGCGGATCTCGGATTGTGAATTGCGAATTCCTCTGGGTGATAGACCCGTTAGACGGCACGACCAACTACTCCCATCAATTCCCTTTTTATTGTGTTTCTATTGCTCTGGTTAAAGAGAGCAAGGTCTTACTCGGCGTGGTCTATAATCCCAATTTAGATGAGACATTTTATGCCTGTGCAGGTATGGGTGCTTATCTGAATGCTAAACGCCTCAAGGTATCCAATATCAAGACCGTTGATAAAGGGCTTCTGGTAACCGGCTTCCCGTATATTATTCGCAAGAAACCCGGTGATAATTTCCGTAATTTCCAGAATTTCTGTCTTAGCGCACAGGCCGTCCGAAGAGCCGGTTCTGCCGCGCTGGATTTAACCTATGTTGCATCAGGTAGATTTGACGGCTTCTGGGAACGGGAACTAAAACCATGGGATACCGCGGCAGGTATGCTCATTGCCAGAGAAGCAGGCGGCGAGGTAACCGACTTCAAAGGCAATCAATATGACCCCTTCAGACACCGCGAAATATTAGCCAGTAATGGCTTAATCCATCAACAGATGATTAAGATAATAAATAAGAAATAAAACTTGCCTGATAAACTATTATTTACTATAAAATTATTGTATGATAAAGAAGAGTAAAAAACTTGCTGAATTTGAACTTGAGCAAGTCAGGGCAGAAAAGATACCATATTGCAAGGCACTCAAAATAGTTGAAGCAATGTGGCAGGAAGGACTAAATCTTAAGGTCTTACCACCCGAAAACCATTTAGAAGGCATTGAGACAGATATCAGGATAGCCCGCATATTAAACTCTCTCAGAAACAAGCCAACCAATGTTTGAGAAGATAATTAGAAAACTCGGCCGTCTTCTGGACTCTGCGAAGATACCCTATATGATTATTGGTGGACAGGCAGTTCTTATATACGGCACACCACGACTGACCAGGGATATTGATATTACACTTGGTGTCAATTTGGATAAACTGCCTGAAGTTGTCAAGGTTGTTAACACCGCAAATTTAATGATTATTCCTGCTAAATATAAAAGGTTTGTAGCCCAAACGATGGTCCTGCCGACCGAGGATAAAAGTAGCGGTATCAGAGTGGACTTTATATTTTCTTCTACTTCTTATGAACAACAAGCCATTCAACGGACTAAGAAAGTAAAAATAGGGCAGGTAATGGTAAATTTTGCCGCTCTGGAAGATATCATTATCCATAAGATTTTTGCAGGCAGGCCGCGGGATTTGGAGGACGCCCAATCAATAATAATCAAAAATTCTTATTTTGATAGAAAATACATCAGGCATTGGTTAAAACTATTCGCAGATTCTTCTGAAACAGAACCAGACCTTATGGTGCTCTTCAATCGTTTATTAAAGTCCAGGTAGTAAGGGAGACCCGTTTTGACAAGAATGCCCCGGGCGTTCGCCTAGGCTCCGACTAAGCGAAGCATAGTGAGACCTCACTCTTTTTTCTCAGACGGTTGTTTAGGTGTTACTTCTGGTTTGGGCTCTACTGGTGTATCATGAGAAGGGGTAGGAACAATGATTACAGGAGACGGTTTTAATATGTCTGAAAAGATATTATTTAGTGCCTTCATCTTAACTTCATCACGGATAAATCTTATGATGAGGTCATAATCAAAGAGCATTATCTCAGGGTCATTTCCCTTAAGCATACTCGTAAATTCAACAAATTCCTTCATTATATTTACTTCAGATGAAAAATCGTATATCTCGCACTTGGGCTTACCCAATAAATCCATAATGTTAAGGGCTTTTATCAAACCTTCACTTGTCTGACCAGGTCTATCTAACTCGTCACTAATCAGTTGAAAGATACTCTTTTTTATCCACTCTGTTCCATCATACTGGAGGTTCTTATCGTATGAAGAGGTTAATTCTGTCATCACATAAAGCAATTGACTCCACCAGTATGATTGCCAGACACCTTTTAGTAATAATTCTTCTGATTTAGGGTCCTTGATTAGTTTCATTGTATCAGCTGCGATGAGAGATAAAGGGACTGCAGTTGCAATCATCAACTTGTGAAGTTCGTCAGATGCCTCTTTTGCCTTAAATTTGCCAATTACCTGCATAGTCCTGATATGTAACAAACCCCAGTTAAGTTTCTGCTCATAATTTTCCAGCATCTTCTGTCTGGTATTTGCGATAAGTTCGCTTCTTCTATCTAACGCAGAGGGATTATCTCTTCTACCCCCTGGACCACCTGGACCTCCCGGAGCGCTACTATCTTTACCCCTTCGAAATCCCTTAAGTTCTTCCTTGAATACCTCTGGTTCTGTCCAGCCGTAACTACTTAAATCCATTTTAAGCAGTTCCACTAACTGCGGAATAGAGACAGTATATTCCATCTGACCAAAGCAGTAGACAATGGCACAACGAACTATTAAGGTGTTCTGGGTGATGGGCTTTTTAAATTCTTCCAGTAGGATTGGTCCACTTATCCAGGCAGGGTGTCTGGCAAGCCGGCGCACCGCCCAGAGTTTCGTCTTCAGGTTAGGACTCTCAAGAGACTCTTTAAGACGTTTTAATTCCGATTCAAGGTCTATGGAGGCGTGAACATTCATCCCATTTAGCAGAATAGTAATGAAAACAAACAACCTTAAAATATGTTTCATATG
>JAGUXD010000018.1 GCA_020062035.1 Candidatus Brocadiia bacterium
AACAAATATGGAACAAATCAAAAAAATTAGTTTTGGGGACATCGCCGTAGAACTGGGCTATACAACTTCCGAAAAGATTAATGAGTGTCTTGAGATACAACGTAAAATGCAAGAGATGGGCATTACCCCTAAAAAACTCGGCGAAATAATGGTTGATAAGGGCTACCTTACAGAAATCCAGGTAAAACATATCTACCAGAAACAGGGTTTAGAAGGCGGCACTACCCAGATTGCTGGTTATAAGTTGTTAAACATTATTGGACGAGGCGCAATGGGCACTGTTTATAAAGGTGTACAACTTAGTATGGAACGGCAAGTAGCAATCAAGATTTTATCTCCGCACCTGGCTGGAAACGAGAAGTTCATTACAAGATTCTTCAAGGAAGCCCGCGCCGTTGCTAAACTTAATCACCCCAATATTATCCAAGGAATTGATGTCGGCGAGTCATACGGTATCCATTATTTCGCTATGGAATATGCTGAGGGCAAGGATTTAGAAACGATTGTCAAAAAACAGAAACAATTAGATGAAAAAACGGCAACAGAGATTATTCTTCAGATTGCCCGTGCATTAGACCATGCCCATAAAAATAATTTGGTCCATCGTGATATAAAAGCCGGTAATATCCTAATTACTAATAAGGATTCTATTGCTAAGTTATGCGACCTGGGATTAGCAAGAGTAATGGATGAAAATAGCGAGACACAACAAAAAGTCCGTGTTGGAACGCCTGCCTATATTTCTCCTGAGCAAGCCCGAGGAGAGATGGATATTGACATACGCTCTGATATTTACTCATTAGGCGTTACTTTTTATTTCTGTGTTACCGGCGACCTCCCTTTTAGAAGTAATTCTGCAGTGGAAGTAATAAAAATGCATCTTAGCGAAGCACCTATTCCGCCTAAGCATAAAAACCCAAAAATTTCTAATACTATTACTTCTATTATTCTCAAGATGATGGCGAAAAAACGAGATGACCGTTATCAAACACCAGCAGAGTTAATTAGTGATTTAGAAAAACACCTGCGAACCACCTACGGTGCGGTAGAAATCCTTGAACCACAGGTTATTGAGTCAGCACCGTCATCGCCAACAACCCCCACTGTTGCTAAAATTAAAGGAAAAACTATTGATAGATTCCGGGCAAGACGTTTGGGTAAATTAGGAATTAGGTTTAGACGATTTAAGAAATAATTACTATGAAAATAAAACTTACTGCTTATGGGATTCTAAGAAGTTATTTAGGGCAAAATACTATAAGTAGCATCGAAAAACAGATAACACACAACAAAACCACCCGTGAGATTATCTCTGAATTAGGTATTCCTGATGGAATGGTGATGTTAGTTGCGGTAAATGACCAGCAGAAAAACCTTGATTATGTGCCGCAGGATGGTGATGATATAAAACTTATTCCGCCAGTAAGTGGAGGATGATGAAAATGAAACGAACCCATACTTGCGGAGAACTAACAGAAAAAGATATAGCCAAAGAAGTTGTCTTGGTGGGTTGGGTAAAAAGCCGACGCGACCACGGTCCCATCATCTTTATTGACCTTTCTGACCGTTTCGGTATTACTCAATTAGTTTTTAATTCCGAGATAAACTCCGAAATTCATCATCAAGCAGAGTTATTAAAACCTCATTATGTCATCGCTATAAAGGGAAGGGTTGTAGAACGACTTAAGGGCTACGAAAATCCTTCGCTTCCCACAGGCAAAATAGAAATCAATATCAACGAAATAGAAATCCTTTCTAAAAGCGAAACCCTACCTGTGGATATTGATTCAACAGATTATCGTATATCAGGCACCAAAGAAGAAGATTGTGTTAGTTCATCAGAATTATTGCTGAAATATCGCTATTTAGACCTGAGACGCCCCAAAATGATGAACAATCTTATCGCCCGTCATAAAATCGTTCATAAAATCAGGGACTTCTTTAATCGTAAAAACTTTATTGAAGTAGAAACACCAATCCTGACTAAAAGCACACCAGAAGGTGCTAGAGATTATTTAGTGCCAAGTCGTATTTTCCCAGGGGAATTCTATGCCCTTCCCCAATCACCGCAACTTTTCAAGCAACTCTTGATGATTGCCGGTTTAGACAGATATTTCCAGATAGCACGATGCTTTCGTGATGAGGATTCCAGAGCAGACCGCCAACCTGAATTTACCCAACTGGATGTGGAAATGTCATTCGTTGATGAGAATGATGTAATCGCTACCATAGAGGATATGATGAAGGAACTGATAAAAGAGGTTCTATCAATAGAAATCAAAACACCATTCCCGAGAATGACTCATCTTGAAGCAATGAACACTTATGGAACGGATGGGCCGGATTTAAGGTTCGGGATGAAACTCCATTCTGTAAGTGATTTATTAGGTAAAAGCAATTTCAAGGTATTTCAGGAAACGGTCGAGAATGGTGGAGTAATAAAAGGTATCGTTAGTCCAGGGAACAAAAACACGGAGTTCTCACGCAGTGAGATTGACAAATTAACGGATTTAGTCAAGGAATTTGGCGCCAGAGGTCTGATTTCGTTCAAGGTGCAAAATAATTCGCTCACCGGAGCCATCGTAAAACATCTATTCCCTGAGGTTCAACACTCACTTATTGAAAGAATGCAGGCAAAGGAAGGTGATTTTATCTTCCTCATTGCTGGTGAACTAAATATGGTAAATCAGGCATTGGGAAACCTGCGAATCCACCTCTCAAATAAACTCTCTCAAAATATCGGAAGTGGCGAGAATTTATCTTTTTGCTGGGTGGTAGAATTTCCACTCTTTAGATATAATGAAGAACTAAAACGGCTGGAAAGTGAACACCATCCTTTTACCTCACCGAGAATAGAAGATATTCCACTGCTAAAATCAGCACCACTGAAGGTGAAATCTCGTGCCTATGATTTGATTATGAACGGCATTGAAATTGGCGGTGGCAGTATTCGTATTCACTCATCAGACCTACAGAAAGAGATATTTGGGTTATTGGGCATAAGTCCAGAAGAAGCCCGGCATAGATTTGGATTTTTAATAGAGGCACTACGTTATGGGGCCCCTCCGCACGGCGGTATTGCATTAGGGCTGGACAGATTGGTAATGCTTCTTTTAGGAAAAGATAGTATTCGTGATGTGATTGCATTTCCCAAAACCAAGAGTGCCACCTGCCTGATGACCAACGCACCTTCAGAAGTGTCAGAGGAACAGTTAAAAGAGTTGGGTATTAGCATTGCCAAATAAGCAGTTTGAAACAACAATCTATATGAATATGCGAAACTGGCGACATCCGGGCGGGAAAATGATGGCACTCAGCAAGATATTAGATAGTAATAAAAGGATTTTTTATCTGTGTAATCTGTGGCTAAATTTGAAATATGACCGATAGAACCAAAACTGGTGAAACTTTTTCTGAAGAAGTTCTTTAAGAAAAGCGACATCATTTTAGACCCGTTTTGTGGGTTAGGAACAACCCTTATTGAACCTGAATCCTGCGTGAAAACGGGCTAAAACTTTAATTTCTTCGTTTTCTTTATGGCGTATTCAAAAGCATCTTTATACAAAAAGTTAGATGGTAGTTTTAATGTGGGTCTATTCCCAGACCTTATAAGTTCACCCGGTATTAAAAGGAGATTATATCGTAGGGTTTTAAGCGTCATATTCTGAAACTCCTTTGGCAGACACAGTCGTTTGAACCAGCTGATGAGATTGTAAGCCAACAGAAGGATATGAAAATACGT
>JAGUXD010000154.1 GCA_020062035.1 Candidatus Brocadiia bacterium
ATTGGTATTGGCTGTCCCGCGCAATTTCATTACTGGTTCATTTGGGGCGTCGTTATAACCAATATTGGTCAGATAAACCTCATCCGTTATAGATTTATGGACTTCTGTTAAGACATCAAGGGCAAAAGAGCGTCTGGAAAAATGTTTCTTGACGGCCCTGAGTTTGAGTTCTGTATTTTTCAGTTCATTGGCTTTCTCAGAGTATTTCTGATGCTCATTATTGATGGCATTTAGAATGCGTCCCTTCATCAATATTTTCTGACCCAAGATAGCCATTATCAGGATGAGAATAAAAAATACAAGAACTCCCAACCGGATAATATCTTTACTTTTTTCTGCGATGGCTTCTCTGAGTTTTACTTCTTCCGGCGTTAAGTCAATCTGAACCTTGTTTTGTTTAATTACAGAGATGGCTAAACTTGAGACAGAAATATCTGCGGCAGTTTTCTCCATCCCTTCTAATTGAGGTGCGATTTTGAGAGTAGATAAACTATCTTCTATTTCAATTCCTGTCTTGGTTCTATCTTTCACAAGATTAATAATATCAGTTACTTTAGAAGTGGCACCAGTAGCGATTATCTGATAAAGCGGTTCTAATTGTTCAGCCTGGTATGCCTCCAGTGAATGATTAAATTCTTCTAATAGTTTAGGTAAAAACTTCTGTCTGTCATATAACAATTGCTCCACTCCCACAGGGATATTCCTCAGGAAGATGGGTTTTTGTTCGCGAAGAACGATGAGGTCAGAATTATCCGCATCTAAATGAAAGATACCTAATGAAGAAACGATACGGTCTTTATACCATAGCGTCATCGTTTCTAATGATGAGACGACTTTCTTTAACTTCAGGTCTGCTTTTTCTATTATATTAAAGGTGCGGTTAATATAATCACGATTAACGATGATTAAAAAGATTCTCGTATATCCACCACGAAATACGCCGATTGGAATATAATCAATAATGATTTCTTCGGGTGAAAAAGGAGAATAATGCCCTGCCTGTAGTTTAATAATCTGTCTTATTTCTGAGGAATTAGTGGAAGGTAATTCAATATTTTTGGTAATGGTATTGTTTGGCGGGATATGACTGATGACATCGGTTGTTTTTATCTTCTTCTCGGTCACGAAATTACGGATAAACTCTATAATGCTGTCATCGTTCATCGCCCTGATATCAGTATGCGTCCAGTTAATAATTTCCTGTTTATTATTTACATGAACAATTTTCAGATACTGATTACCGATTTCTATACCGATGAGGTCTTTAGAACGAAACATCCTGTATATTACTCCTTCCAATATACTATTTTACCATTTCGTTTTATAACGCAAATAATTTTCCTACTAATTTTATATTTGTGCCTGCCTGTCCCGCTGTCCATCGGGGCGTAGGCAGGTTCCGCTTCAGCGGAACTCTCTGAAATATCGGCTAAATAACCCTCAGAGATAACCTGAAAATGGTTAGAAGATACAGAGATAGCATTAGTTGCAATCAGATTATTTATTGATGAGATTTCAGTTTGATTAAGCGGTTCCTTTTTACTTAGGTCATTTACAATAGTAGAGATTTGAGTAAAAACGCCGTCATCTTCAGTGCCTTCAAGGTTATCAGAACCAGCGCGATAGCGGATAATTTTTTCTGCTAAAGAGGACGCAAGGGAAAGACCGCGCAGAACCGGGTAAGACGCGGTATTGATATTTACCTTGCCATCTCCATAAATAGTAAGATACGGTTTTACCTGGTAAAAAATAGAAACACTCACGCCTTTAACCAAGAATAATTCTTCTAATAAATCAAACTTATCATTTTTACAAGAGTAAGAAGGCGAAAGCCCCTTGTAATAACTGTTTTCCGCACCTGCTTCTCTGGGGTTATCATCTATGTCTCGCCAGTCAATAATGCTATCCGCGATTTCCTTTGCCTGTCCCGGCAGAACCCCACACACTTCTTGAAATAGCGCCTGAAGATGTGAGGCACTTGCGGTGTTGATATTGATTTTTCGTTCTTCGTCAATTACTCCATAGAAAGAGGAAGATCCCTTGTTTCCCGACTCTGGTCTTTGTATACCACTAGCATATTCATAACCAACCGTAAAAAAACCATCGCCAACCTGTTTATTATAAAACAATTCCGGTTCATTGCTCCACTCTTCTTTGAGGGCGTCATAAGGTGATAACTTTTTATCTCGGTCTAACACGCCAACTGCCTGAAAAATACCAGCACGAGCAATAAAATAAGCCAATACCTGTTTGCGGTAATGACTGACAAAAAAGACCTGTGAGGATACAACAATGCCAATACTTACTGCTAAAATGCTAAGGATAGTAATGACCCAGATTACTACTATTAAAACACTACCTGTAGGGTATAGTAATATCACTTCCTTCCCTATCCCGAAAACCTTCGGGGCCTGTCCGCAATTATTTCTTTTCATTCTTAAGGAATTTATTAACAGGGATAAAAATGGTTCTATTTAGCGGTTCTTTCATTGTTTTGAGTTTCACTTCTATTTTTACCGCATAGGGCAAAGGGGCATCTTTTTCTGGAGAAAAACTATTACTAAACTTGACTCCCGAAGTTCCTGTTATGGCATATGAGAACGATATTTTTTCAACTCCTTCTAAAACTACTTTAGATATTTCGTTTTTGGTCAATTCAGGGTTGTTCTTTAACTCTTCAATATCAGGATAAGCATAGACCTTTTGAATGCGTAAAATTTCTTCTTCAGTAGGTTTGTACTCGTAACTTAGTTTAGAGAGAAGTGGAATGACCAGGCTTTGACTTGGAGCGGCGTCTGCTTCTTCTTTTTCGTCTGCAAGGTATTGTTGTAAAACCGAAGGGAAAGAGATTTTATTTTCCTCTCCGTTAAAACCAATAGGAGAAAAGACAAAAGTGTTTTTTAGTTCGCGCGAGAATTTCTCCAGAAAGATAACGACCCTTTCTTGCTCACTGGTTATCTGGCTTCTTTTCCATATCAGAATACCTTCGCTATATGCCTGATAGATAACTAATCCTATAATTGCCACCAAGGCCGTAGCGATTACTACTTCTATTAAGGTGAATCCCTTCTGATAATTCATATTAGGTGCTATTTTGGAGTTTCCCAGTAATATGTGCTAAACGAGAGCCGACCTTCTCGCCTACCTTGTTCCCAGGTAGTTTGAAGACTAATCGCTTTTAATTCTGGATAATCCTCGCTGATTTCAAATGATTGGCTAAATTGACACTTAAACCTGCGGATATCTTCTATAATTTCTTCTGAATCCGAGGACGGAGTAAAGGTTTCTGATGAGATAATGGGCTCTAATTTATCCAGAGAAATAAGGAGTGCTTTAGCGTAATTTTCTGCCCTTAGCCGCGCCTCAAAACAACTGATAAAAGCACCAAATATCGCGACAATACAAACAGCAAGAATTACCGCACTTAACAAAACCTCAAGAAGCGTGAACGCCTCACATAATTTTATGTGCGGGGTTAATCCATTATTTTTACTTCTTCCAATTAGCAATGTCATCCTCGCTCCCGTCCCTGCCATCAGGACCTAAAGACCAGATGTCAAAATCCCTTGCCTGTTGCGGTGGGCAACGATACTGAAATTCTTTTCCCCAAGGGTCCTTTGCCTCTATTTTCAAATAAGGTCCTAACCAATTTGATGGCACAGGCGAAGAAGTGGGTTTGTCCAGCAACGCCTTCAAGCCCTGTTCTGTGGTTGGGAACATCCCGTTATCCATCTCATATATCTCTAATGCCTTACTTATATTTGTAATACTTGCCATTGCCGCCTTTTTCATTGTTTCAGGAACTCTGCCAACTAATCTTGGAACTACTATAGCGGCTAATATGCCGATGATAGTTACCACAAGCAATAGTTCTATTAAAGTAAATCCTCTATTTTTCCTATTATCCATAATTCACCTCCCATTCATTAAATAAAACGCACGGATTCGTCAATGGTTACTATAATTAATCACTCATTTCTTCTTCTTCAGAAGGATGGTAGACCCATTTTATTTTATCAAGCGAATAAGAGACGATGTCTGTATCCTTAAAAAAGATATTTATTTCATTTTTGGCGGTTTCAGGTGTATCAGGAGCGTGAATCAGATTATAACTGACACTTGCCCCGAAATCACCACGGATTGTCCCGGCTTCAGCATCGGGTCCGAATGTTGCACCGAGTAATTTGCGACAGATATTTACCGCAGAGATTCCCTCTATCACTAAGCCTGCGACCGGTCCTGCGGTGATAAATTTCAGGAGCCCTGAATAAAACGGTTTCTTTTTATGCACCGCATAAAGTATTTCTGCCTGTTTCTGGGCGACCTTGAACATCTTTAACCCAACGATTTTCAATCCCTTTCGCTCAAATCTGCTGATAATTTCGCCAATCAAACCCCGCTGAACTCCATCCGGCTTTATAATCACAAGTGTTCGTTCCATAATATTATCCTTTCCTCTCTCTATGGTTTTTTCTCTTCCTGTTGAGTATTGCTTATAGGCGCAGTCGTATATAAAACATCCACCTTCGGAATAATTTTATGAATAAGATTGTCTATTGCAAAACGAAGTTGCTTGCCTGCTGCGGTCTGGTCTAATTTAATCGCACCAGCCGTTGAAATATCTGCCCCTTGCAGTCCCAAATGCCAGCCCTCGGCTTTTTCCTCTCTTTTAATCTCGCCTGAACCCGCAAATATTATCTTGGCTGTCTCGGTCTCTATTACTCTGGCATCCACCGCCAGAAAGATGGAAAGAATATGGGTTTCTTTCCCGATATCAATGGCTGGCATCTTGCCTATCTGGGGCAAACCAATACGTCCGCCCTGTTTAGTCCGTTTTACCTCAAAATCAGTGATTGCGCCAGTAAATATTAAATCAACGCCCAGTATTTTCCCGGCCCTTGCTGCGGTCTGTGGGTCAACTATCCCGACTAACTTCTGCTCATCCAGAAGTGCGTCCAGTCGCTCCCGTTCCACTACATCAAATCGCTCTGTTGCGACAAGTAAGGTCGTGCAAATATCAACTGCCTGAGAACCCAAATCTGTTTGGGTATATTTCTGATTGGTCTTATCCTTAAAAGGAATTACCGCAATTCGTTTCCTGACAAAATTCGCATTAGGCGGCGCATACCTCCCGCATTTAGAATCATCATCCTGATAACTACTCTCAGTCCCGACCGTTGCACAACCACAGAGAAAAGTAATAACTAAAAACTGCAAAATAAAAAGTTCCCAACACCTTAAAAACTTCATACTTTTATTTACTGAATTTGGCGTCTACTTTGGGAATTATTTTAGAAAGCATAGCATCAAGAGCCAATCTAAGTTGCTTGCCTGCCGCGGACTGCTCTAATTTAACATAACCGCCTGGTGCGATACTTAAAACCGCTGAAGCCGAGACCTTTTCCTGACGTTTAATCTCCCCGAAATCCGCAAAATATACCTGCCCTGTAGTTGTATCAATAATCCTTCCATCAACTGCCAGGTCAATATCAAGCACCTTTTCAGTGCTGCCGGCAATAAGAACATATGTCCCCTTTTTTGACTCCTTGACCTCCCAATTAGTAATCGCACCTGTAAAAACCAATTCTACTCCCAGAACCTTACCAATCTGTGCCGCGGTTCGGCTATCAACAATTCCCTTGCCGGCTAATCCCTGTTCTTGTAAGACCGCATCAAGCCGTTCCCTTTCAATTACAGCAAACCGTTCACTATTTACTAAAAGAGTAGTTAATTGGTCAACTGCCAGACTACCCACATCACCTTTGAGAGGGCTTGAAATAGTCTTGTCCTCAAAAGGCAGGGCCGCGATTCGCTTGACCTGGATTGATTTCGGTGCTGGCTGATATTGAGTTACTGGTGTTCTATCAACTGTATAAGTAGAGGAAACACCGCTTGTCGCACAGCCAATTAGCCCAGAGCCCAACAGGGATAACCACAATATTTGTTTCTTCATATTTCACACTCCTTTCGTTACCCAGTACTCCGATGTTACATCGGGGTGCTGGGTTGTAGTATAGAAAGTATAGTGAACGAAGTCAAAGAAAATAAATATTTTTAGTAATTTCTATGACCTATCCCGGATTATTCATCCCGGTGGGGTGAACTTTCCTGTCGTTGTCCCAGAGGGATCAGCGTATGAATAATGCGGGTTAAATAAAGCCGAATTGTTCTTAAGCACGGATTTTTAATCTGGACTTCTTCTAAAGATGAGATATATCCCTTTGATTTACCTGCAAGTCCTATTCGGCAAGCAACCTCGGATTGGAATAATCGGGCCTTTTTGCGAAAGGCGACCAAAATTTCACCCATTTCTTTAGTGAAATTGAACATATTCCCAGTCATAGAGAAGGTTGCATATATGCAAGGTTTTTAATACCCCAAAAGTGATATAAACTTATCACTGACAATGGGTTAGATTGAAATGCAAGGTGATAGGGGGGAATACTATCCCATACGCCTTTACTACTGCTTAATTGACCGCTTAATCTACTA
>JAGUXD010000163.1 GCA_020062035.1 Candidatus Brocadiia bacterium
CCATAATCAGGATATTCACACCCGCACCGCCTCGGAATTATTTAATGTAGATGAGGATATGGTTTCTCTGGATATGAGACGATTAGCCAAGACCATTAATTTCGGCATAATTTATGGGATGTCTGCTTATGGTCTTGCCTCTGAATTGGGTATCAGCCAGGGTTTGGCACAATCATACATAGATAGTTATTTTGCGAAATACCCCGGTGTCAGTACCTATATAGATAAAATAATTAAATCCGCACGGGAAAATGGGTATGTCGCGACGCTTTTGGGACGCAAAAGACCGCTCCCTGAAATAAATAGCCCAAATAAAACAATCAGAGAATTCTCAGAGCGGGTGGCAACGAATGCACCCCTTCAAGGAACCGCGGCTGATTTAATGAAATTAGCAATGATAAATATCTTTAGACGCATCAGTAATGAATCCCTCAAAACCAGGATGATATTACAGGTCCATGATGAACTGGTTTTTGAAGTCCCGATTGATGAGGAAAAAAAGGTGATTTCTATTATCAAAAACGAGATGGAAAATATTTCAGGTGATTTTACAGTTGACTTATCCGTGCCATTAAGAGTGGATATCTCCAGAGGCAAAAACTGGGCGTCGCTACAGCAAATTACCAGCGGATTACATTGACCCCCCAGGTGAGACCTCCGCCAAAGGCAACAAGAACCACAATATCACCTTTTTTTAGACGTCCGGAATTTCTTGCCTCGTCAAAGGCAATCGCAGTTGCTGCTGCTGAGGTATTACCGTATTTATGAATATTTACAAATATCTTATCCATAGAAATATTGAGCCGTTCTGCCGCAGATTCTAATATACGCAGATTGACCTGATGCGGAATAATCAGGGCAACATCATCTAATGTTAAAGAACATTCCTTTACTGCCGCGATTACTAAATCTGCCATTTTGATGACTGCGAACTTAAAGACCTCTCTGCCTCGTAGTTTAATATAATGTAATCTTTCATCAACGGTCTTATGAGAAGCCGGCATCTTACTTGCACCCGCAGGCAGTATCATTAAGTCAGTGCCGGAGCCATCCGCACCGAGATGACTATAAAGTAATTCGTGTCCTTGATTATGGGGCTGGAGAACAACAGCGCCAGCACCATCACCAAAAAGAACACAGGTCGCACGGTCAGTATAATCAGTAAGTTTAGTAAGCGCATCTGCAGCAATGATTAGAGCATTCTTGGAAGCACCGCTTGAAACCATTTTATAGCCAACCGTCAAACTATACACAAAACCGCAACATGCCGCAGATATATCAAACGCGGATGCATTTACTGCTGCTATCTTCTGGTGAACATAACAAGCCGTTGAAGGAAAAAGGTTATCAGGAGTTGCAGTTCCCAGAATAATCAGGTCTAATTGTTCTGGCGAGACCTTTGCTGATTCAAGTGCCTTAAGAGCCGCTCTGGTGGCTAAATCAGATGTGGATACCCCATCTTCTACTATCCTTCTTTCCTTTATACCAGTTCGTGTCGTAATCCATTCATCAGAAGTATCAACCATCTTTTCTAAATCAGAGTTAGAGAGAATTTTTTCAGGCACATAAGAACCACTACCAATAATTGATACTCTTTGTAATTGCATAATTATTGCCCCCTTAGCCCAGCATATAGTCTACATAATAAATTGAGATTGTCAAGGAAACACAGTTTTATTCTATTATTATCTTATGTTTTAACATATTGATTTCTTTGATATGTCCTTTGATGGTCTTTTGCTCGCCGAAGATGTTTTTGATAAAGAGTTCTTCCTTCTGAGGTCTAATCAAATCTACATCTTTAAGAAATAATTTTTCTTTCCCCTCTTTGTTGATATAAACACTTACTTCACACATAGTTTAATACTCTCTTTCAATCCTTATCATAAAAGGTTTGTCTCGCATTACTGGCAGTTTACTAATTTGCGCTAATGCCTGACGAATCCTTTTTTCAGCAGTCCTTTCAGTAATCACATAAACACTGCCGGGCAGATATCCTTGAGATTTCTTGCCCGGTACTAATATTGCATTCGCTCCGGAGATACTTACATTATATTTGCCTAAAATAGTAGTAATTTTACCTATTACACCCGGCTTATCTATTATGGGAAACCTGATATAATACTCTACGTTGGTTTTTTCTATAGGGAGAATTCTTCTCTTTCCCCAGTAGAGATTTTCCATCTTTAACTGATGTGTTGATATTTTTGTGGATAACTCAATGATATCAGATAGAAGAGCACTGGCAGTTGTAATTGGCCCTGCGCCCTTTCCATAAAACATTATCTCGCCAACCGCATCACCGTGGATGAGGACCGCATTAAACTCATTTCTCACTGATGTCAAGGGATGCTTTTCAGGAAGCATCGACGGATGCACCCGTAATTCAATCCAATTATCTGGCAGTTTTTTGGCAATCGCAACGAGTTTAATCAGAAACCCGAAATCCCGGGCATTTTTAATATCCTCCTGTGTGATTTCAGTAATTCCTTCAATATAAATACTCTTAAACACCGAAGGAATGCCAAAGGCAAGAGAACTTAAAACCGCTAATTTATGAGCGGTATCAATTCCCTCAATATCAAGAGTCGGGTCTGGTTCAGCAAAACCGGATTCTTTTGCTTCCCTCAAGGCATCAGCAAAACTCTTATTTTCATCATCCGCCATTTTGGTAAGGATATAATTAGTTGTGCCATTAAGAATACCCTGAATAGAAGAAATCCGATTTGCCAGTAGACCCTCTTTGATGGAGCGGATAATCGGAACGCCCGCACAGACACTTGCCTCATAATAAACCTGCCGTTTATTTTCCTGTGCGGTTCGCATTATCTCTTCGCCGTGCACTGCAAGAACCGCTTTATTGGCAGTAATAATATGTTTGCCTGCCGAAAGAGATTTGAGAATCAACCGACGCGCCGGCTCTAATCCGCCCAATAATTCCACGATTATATCAGTCTCCAGATTATATATCACCTCATCTGGATTAGTCGTTAAAAGGCCCCCTGGAACACCACGAGGTTTAGAAATATCACGAACCAGAATACGGTCAATAGTAAGTGTAATTCCAGTCCGTTGTCTGATAAAATCCGCTTGTCGTTTGAGTAGTTGAATTAAGCCACCTCCAACCTGTCCGCAACCCAATAACCCAATCTTGATTTCTTTCATATTATAACTTTTTAAACGTCTGTTTGAGGTCATCGATTAAATCCTGCACATCCTCTATGCCTACCGAGAGACGGATAAGGTTATCTTTAATTCCAATATCTTTTCTGACTGCCGGCGGAACTGAGGCATGGGTCATTGTTGAAGGATGATTTATGAGAGAACGGACACATCCAAGACTTTCAGCCAATGCAAAGATTTTAGTTGAGGCAACAAGTTTTTTAGTCTTTGCTACGGTAGATTTTATCTCAAAAGAGACCATCCCGCCAAAATTATGCATCTGCTTCTTAGCCAGAGGATGTCCTGGATGTGATGGTAAACCCGGATAATAAACCCGAGAAACCTTGGGATGTCTGTGTAAAAATTTAGCAACAGCAAGGGCATTCTCACAATGCCGCTCCATGCGTAAGGCAAGCGTTTTAGTGCCCCTGAGGATAAGGAAACAATCCAGAGGTCCGGGCACTCCGCCAACTGCGTTCTGATAGAATTTCAGTTTCTCATACAGGTCCTGACGATTGGTAATCAGTGCGCCACCTATAATATCTGAATGGCCACCTAAATATTTGGTCGTGCTTTGTAAAATAATATCAACTCCGAAATCAAGTGGGGTTTGTAAATAAGGCGTTGCAAAGGTATTATCTACTACCGTAATAAGATTATGCTTTTTAGCCAGAGATACTGCTTGTTTGATATCAGTTATTTTAAGCAATGGATTGGAAGGCGTTTCTAACCAGAGTATTCTGGTATTCGGCTTGATTACCCGTCTGATATTGGATAAATCAGTCGTATCCACAAAATCAAAGCCAATCTGATAATTTTGATATACTTTAGTAATAATCCGATAAGTTCCGCCGTAGAGGTCATTAGCCAGAATGATATGGTCATTACTTGAGAGAAGATTTAACACCGTATTAGCGGCTGATAACCCACTGGCAAAACACAAGCCGAATTTACCGTTTTCTAATGCCGCTAAATTCTGTTCCAATGCCCGTCTTGTCGGATTATCGGTCCTGGAATATACAAATCCCTTATTTACACCAACTGCTTCCTGCACATAGGTTGAGGTTTGATAGATAGGTGTCATTATCGCACCAGTAGCCGAGTCAGGTAACAGACCAGAATGTATTGCTTTTGTTGCGAAACGCATAAATGTCTCCTTTACGGAAAAAACTCTTTATGTATCGCCCGAATAGTTTTTTCTAATTGTGCTTGATTTACGATAAAATAATAAGCGACCAAAGAAGCGCCGGCAGAAATCATCTCCACATTCACGCCTTCTTTAGAGACCGCCTTAAAAACCCGTGCGGCTAAACCACGTTTCTTAATTAACCCCTCGCCCACAATCCCAATCAATACAATATTACTTACCTGCTCTATTTTGTCCACTGTTTTTATCCGTGTTTTGATAAGCGAGTGATATGATTTCTCAAGGTTTTCCTTATCAAGCAAAATATTTATACAGGTCTGGGCAGTGATAACAGATTTAATATTGATACCCTGACCGGTAATATGAGAAATAATCTCCTGAAGTACCCCGGGCTTATAGCCCACACCAGCACCATATATTTTCAGCACAGCAATGTCTTTTCCATAAACCACACTTTTTACAACATCTTTAGTCAGGGAACTATGTAACTGTATCCTTGTCCCTTCTTCATCAGGGCAAAAAGCGTTACGGATAATCAAAGGAATACTTTTCAGTTTCAGTGGCTCAATAGTTTTAGGGTGAATTATTTTGGCCCCGAAATAAGCCAACTCTGCGGCTTCGTCGTATGAGAGAACCCGAAGCAAATGCGCCTCCGGTACAATAGACGGGTCAGCACTCATAAAGCCATTCACATCTTTATACAGGATTAATTCTTTAGCCGAGAGTGCATAAGAAACAACTGAGGCAGTATAATCGCTTCCGCCTCTACCAAAGATAGTCGTATGGCCTGCCTCATCAACGCCAAAGAATCCGCTGATGATGGGCGTGATATTCTTGTGTAATAGAGGGAACAATCGTTTCTTAAAGTTTTTAGAAGTAATATCAAGCAAAGCAGAGGCATCACCAAAATCGCTGTCTGTGATGAGCCCGATTTTGTCCGCCTCAAATGATTGAGCCGGAACACCTTCATCTCGCAAAATCGCCTCTAATATCTTTACTGAGAAACGCTCCCCGAAAGACAGAATCAAATCCTGGGTCTTCTCGGTAAGCTCTTCAGTATAAAATATGCCGTAAAGCAGTCGTTCTAACTTATCCAGATTTTCTTTTAGGGATTGATAGACATCCTCGGAGACAGAAAATGACTCCATTAGTTCTTGATGCCGTTCTTTGAGATAGTTAATTAAGGCCGGAATGGCCGTAACGTTTTTAGAGTGGTTCGTGGCATTCTGGAAATACCGTTGCAGAAACCCTGCTAATCTATCCGTGACACCGCTGAGTGCTGAAAGAACAATTACCTTATCTGACCTGTGGGCCCTGATAAGAGCCGCAATCTTCTTTAGAGATGTCTTATCCTTCAAACTTGAGCCACCAAATTTTAGAACAGTTATATTCATCTTAGCCACAAAGTAGTTATTTATCCTGAAACAAAAAGAAAGTCAAG
>JAGUXD010000012.1 GCA_020062035.1 Candidatus Brocadiia bacterium
CGGGTTGGGCTAATACTTCTTTCATCCCGGCGGTAAGAGAAAGGTTTGTTTAGGTTGATACTCCTTAAATATTTTCATAACTCACATCCTCCTTTTAGAGGAGTTATAGTCCCGCTTTAGCGGGATTATCTAAAGCAAGGACTTTTTGGACAGTCTGTATAATCTTGATTATCTTATTTATTATGTTATGATAGATTACAATTTATGAAGTTTGTAATTAGTGCAGGGCCGACGCGGGAGTATATTGACCGGGTTAGATATCTTTCTAACGAATCGTCAGGTAGGATGGGCTATGAATTAGCCCGCTCGGCAAGGCAATCAGGACATAAGGTAATTCTTGTAAGCGGTCCGACCTGTCTTAAGCCCCCCCAGGGTGTCCGCCTGATAAGAGTGGTTTCTGCTGATGAGATGTATCGGGCAGTGTCCAGATTATATCCTGACAGCGATGTGCTTATTATGGCGTCCGCGGTTAGTGATTATAAACCGCTTTACTATTTTGATGGTAAATTAAAGAAGGAAAAAGGACAGCCCACCTTCTCTCCTTTATTAAGGGAGACTTTCCTTAATCTTAAGCTTACTCCGACGATTGATATTCTGGAATGTCTTGGTAGAAAAAAGGCAGAGCGTATTTTGATAGGATTTGCTTTAGAGGTAGAGAATAAGAGAGTAAATGCACTTAAGAAACTTCATCAGAAGAATTTAGATTATATTGTGTCAAACTCGCCTTTGGCTTTTGGGAAGACATTCGCGACTGTGGAGGTCCTGAATAAAAACGGCTTAGTTAAGCGATTTGTCAATAAGTCCAAACGGAGAATAAGTGATTTTATTATTCAACTGGCAGAGAGAGCGAAGCGAATGGCAGAGGGGGTTTAACATACCCCTGCCCGTCTCAAAGAGGGGAGTAATATGTCTTTTTTAGAGGTAATTATTCTCGGAATAATTCAGGGGATTACAGAGTTTCTACCCATCTCAAGTTCAGGGCATCTGGTTATTGCCACTCATTTATTTGGGTTATCTGACCCGCAGATTAATCTTTTATTAGTGATATTCCTGCATCTGGGTTCGTTTATTGCGATTCTAATTAGTTTTTATGATGAGATAATGGAAATGTTCGCTAATTTGAAGGTATTAATGTTAGTGGTTATTGGAACAATTCCAGCCGGGCTAATCGGTTTTTTCTTTGGTGATTATATTAGCGAGGTATTTAACAGACCTTTTTTAACGGGTATTGGTTTATTATTAACAGGTATTTATCTGATAGCATCAGAGTGGCATTGGAAGACATCGCCGTGTTTATTAGAGAAGGCAACAGTAAAACAGGCGTTTTTAGTCGGGATTTCTCAGGCATTTGCAATCCTGCCCGGTTTATCTCGTTCAGGGCTAACAATTGCAACCGGCTTATTTAATGGTTTGGAAAGGGCATCTGCAATCAAATTCTCATTTCTTTTAGCAATTCCGGTAATGGCAGGCGCTTCATTATTAAAACTTAGAGATTTTAGTAAACTTCATGTCGCATTTCAGCCGATACATATATTAGTAGGTTTTGTTGTCTGCCTGCTTGTAAGCATTCTGGCAATCAGCATATTGGTAAAGGCGGTTAAGCGGGGACATCTTTCTTATTTTGGATGGTATTGTATTATTGCGGGATTAGTTATAATTATTTTAATTTAACGCGGACATACCTGAAAAGTTTATGGAGAAGAATACTCGTTCAAAGAAGTTATTGATAGGGCTCTTCTTAATCGTCCTGTCATTATTTTTATTTATTGGTTTAGTTAGCCATCGCACTATTGATGACCCTTCGTGGCATTATTCTGTAGAGAAAGAACCGGGTTACAGGAATTGGGGCGGGGTTGTTGGTAATTTCTTTGCATCTAACTTGTATTTGTTCTTTGGACTTGTTTCTTATATTCTGGTTTTTATGGTTGGGCTCTGGGGTTTTCTTCTTGTTTTCCGCAAGGAGATTTCTATCTTACCGGTGAAAGTGCTTTCTATTATTCTGTTTATATTAGCCAGTTTATCATTTATGGAACTGATAACACCGTCTGATTGGACATCAAGCAAGATGGTTTCTTTAGGCGGATTAAATGGTAAATTTTTGGGCTCATTTATTCTGCATCATTTTGGTTCTGTAGGGGCATATCTTCTTTGCCTTTTTGTTATTTTTGTCTCTATAGTATTTGCAACTGATTGGCTTGTTTATGATTTTGCTTACAAGGTTTATTTAGTTAGTCAAAGGGTATTTTCGTATTTTAGCCGTTTCAGACAACGGCTTGACCAGAAACAGCAGTATAAAAAGATGATTAAGTCAGCATTAGGGGATATAAAACCACCTGTAAAAGAGGAAGAGCAGAAAATTGCTGTTGCTACTGGGGCGAGCCTGGAGCCAGTTGTTCGTATAACAAAAACAAGCCCGCCCAAAGAGTTACAGATAACCAAAGAGAAAAAAGGTGATTTTATTCTGCCCGGTTTAGACCTTTTAGAAGACCCTGACATAATTTCGCAGACAGATGAAAGGGACGAAAGTGAAGAAATCAAAGAACGGATAAAAATTATTGAGCAAACTCTATCTGATTTCGGCATAGAGGTAAAGATAGTGAATATAGAAAAGGGGCCTGTGGTTACAAAGTACGAGATAGAATTAGCACCCGGGATAAGTGTGCATAAGGTCGCCGGATTGACTGATGATTTATCTATTGCCCTTAAATCACCCAATGTAACAGTTGTTGCGCCGATTCCTGGCAAATCAACTGTCGGTATTGATGTACCAAATACTTATAAAGGGATTGTCCGACTTAAGGAATTAATTACTGCTGAAGTGGCTGAAGAATATAGTTTATCGCTATTTTTAGGGAAAGATGCGGCCGGGGTTCCTATTATTCGTGATTTGGATGAGATGCCACATTTACTGATTGCCGGGACAACCGGTGCAGGCAAATCAGTTTGTATCGCAAGTATTATTCTCGGGTTTTTGATGAAGCGAACGTCCGATGAGTTAAAATTGTTGATGATTGACCCGAAGATGGTGGAACTTTCTGCCTTTAAGGATATCCCGCATCTCATTTCGCCTGTTGTTACTGATATGAAAAGAGCCCCGGTTATTTTACAATGGTTGGTTCGGACAATGGATGAAAGATATGAATTATTCTTAAAGGTGGGGGTAAAGAAAATTAGTACTTATAACCAGTTAAATGCGAAAAAGATTAAAGAACGGCTTGCTGAAGATGGCGAAGAACCGATTGACATACCATTGAAACTGCCGTATATAGTGGTGGTAATTGACGAATTGGCTGACTTAATGATGGCCGCATCTGATGATGTAGAGACCGCGATTACACGAATTTCCCAGAAATCAAGAGCCGTCGGCATACATCTGGTAATCGCAACACAGAGACCATCGGTTGATGTGATTACTGGTTTAATAAAATCCAATATGCCGGCACGGATTTCTTTTAAGGTGGCATCTAAAGTGGACTCAAGAACAATTCTTGACCGCAACGGTGCAGAAAGGTTATTGGGTAAAGGCGATATGCTCTTTTTACCGCCTTCTTCAACAGACATTATTAGGGCACAATGCACTTTTATCAGCGAAAAAGAAATACATCAGATTGTAAATTTCCTGAAGGAACAAGGCAAACCAGAATATGATGCAGAGTTATTAGAATTAGAAACCAGACGGGACCTTGAGACATTAGAAGAAGACCCGCTATTTGAGGATGCTGTGAGTGCTATTTTAGAAACCCAACGAGGCTCTGTTTCCCTAATCCAACGTCGGCTTAATATCGGTTATAGCAGGGCATCGCGTCTTATTGAGATGATGGCAAAGGTGGGCATTGTCGGTGAATATAAAAATAGTAAAGCCCGAGAGGTCTTAATGAGCCAGCAGGAATGGGAGAACATAAAGGAGACATCACGAAAACAATAAAAAACCCACCCCGACGTTACGTCGGGATGGGTATAATAGCGGGGCCCTGGCTATGCCCATACGGGACAATATAGTCAAGACCTCCGGAGAGAGATGATATTATTATGTCGCAATTCCTGTGCCAGATTAAAAGAGTTATAGGTTAAAAGTTACAGTCCCGCTAAAGTGGGATTGTAACCTGTAACCTTTAACTTGTAATCCTAACACACATATCTTATTATACATCAAGAGGTTATGAGAAATAGTGGAGTGATAGATAGCATCCTTTCACTGATGTGGCTAAAAATTTATAGTTTTTAGATGGGCAAATTGATGGAACGGAAAAAAATTCCGCCCCCTTGGAAAATTTTTCCGCTCTAACGAGGTTATCGCCTTGGAAAACTGCCAAAAATCATCTTGCCAGCGCTTGTCTGCAACACGCTTGTTACATTGATGGTTACTTTCTGACCTATTCTGTGTTGTCCGCCTTCTACTACAACCATTGTTCCATCCTGAAGATAGCCCACACCTTGATTTGGTTCTTCACCGGGTCTGAGTATTTTTATTTCTAATAACTCACCTGGTAAGACAACAGGTCTTAAAGCATTAGATAAGTCGTTTATGTTAATTACCTCTATGCCCTGTAGTTTAGATGCTTTATTTAAGTTAAAATCATTGGTTACCAGATAGCCATTAAGACCTTGGGCTAATTTAATTAGTTTCTGGTCGGTCTGCTCTATATATGGAAATTCTGCCTCGTCAATTCTGATATCTATTTTTTTATTCTTACGCAACTGGTCTA
>JAGUXD010000087.1 GCA_020062035.1 Candidatus Brocadiia bacterium
AGTTACAGATATCTTACTATGACAGCCTAAAAATAGTAAGATATTTGATAGAAAATTCCATCCGTAGTAAAAAGTTGGTTTTTGTACCCCATCACCCCCTTTCTCTGAAACATTACAATTTTTGGACAGCTTGCTGTAGTAATTTCTTGGCTAAATTCTTTCGCCGCTCTGCTAATTCCAATGTTTCTTCTTCATACCGAATAGCATTAGTTGAACAAACCTTAACGCATTTCGGGTCGCCGGAACATAAATCACATTTAACGACATCATTATGATGAACGGTAATTGCCGCATAGGGACAGATTGTGGCACAGAATCGGCATTTGATACATTTGGTAGTATCATATTTAACGACACCGTTCTCACGATAATAAGCATTCTGCGGGCAGAATTTCATACACAACGCATCTTCACACTGCATACAAATCAAAGGATACTCAAACCGCTCAAATTCATCCCGTACGACACTTATTGCCGCTTTCTTGGGATTACACTCTCCAAATTTACTTAATGAACAGGCAAGAGAACACTCCTTGCAACCGGTGCATAATTCAGGATACAGATATAAATATTTCATTTATAAATCACCTTTTCATATTTCTCATAAGCGGCTTCAAGGGGTGTGATACCCTTTTTGTGGACTGATTCCAAAATCTCGCCTGTTCCTTCCTGACACGCTATACGGATTTTTTCATTTACTCTTTCTAAACTGAAGTTTCTGCCATATTTGTATTCCTCATATCCATGAATGACGCCGCCGGCATTGACAATCCAATCAGGCAGGAAAAGGATTCGCCGCCGCGCCAACAGACGGGCTAACTTTAATTCCTCTTCTTGACTCGCCGCTTTGAGCGGATTATTGGCGCCACTCACCATCATCTCACAACCCAGTTTTGATATATTTTCTCGGCTAATTACCCCACCAATTGCACAGGGCGAAAAAATGTTACAACTAACTGTATAAATATTTTGAGGTGATACCGTTTTAACTGTTTTGTTATTCTTTCTGGCATAAGCAATAATCTTATTGACTGCCTGTTCACTAATATCTGTTATAATTAAATTTGCTCCTTCATTTATCAAAGACCTTGCAAGATTGCTACCTAATTGTCCTAATCCTTGAATAGCGATTTTCTTACCGTCAAGTGAACTATGGCCGTATCTTGCTCTGGTGGCCTCTTTCATAGATAGAAGAACTCCAAAAGCCGCGCTTTTACCTGTCGCGCCGAAACTACCTGTTTTGGCCGTGCCACCCACGATGTTCTTAGTAAACTGACGCATCCGATTCGCATCCTCAAGTGTAAATCCCATATCCGGCCCGGTAAATGATTTTGAGCGGTCTATACATCTGGCTAAGAATTTATAATAGGTCTGCGGTGTGTCTTTAGTCGGTGATTCAGAGATAACACCAAGTTTTGAGCCACCATTAGGTAATCCTGCGGCTGCGTCTTTGAATGACATTGCCCTTGATAAATTTAAGGTATCACGAATTACCAATAGTTCATCCTCGTCTGGCTCGTGCCTGCGAATCCCACCAGCAGGCCTGCCTAATGTGGTGCTGTGAATACAAATCAGAAATCCCACATCAAGTTCGCTATCGCGGATAAACTTAACCTTCTCATGTTTCCCAACGCTAATCAATAGTAAAACATCCCTGAAATGATTAGAGCAATGTTTTCTCAAGACCTGCTCAATAACGGTGCTTTTTACCTTTTTATTCATCGTTGAAAAATGGAATCTGTTATCTTTGTGCTGATGAGTGATGGTAATCTCTTCCCACCCCAAGTCATCAATGGTCTTAAATATACTACTATTCATCTTACCTCTTTTATCCACCCCCCGCCCAGAACAGTATCGCCTCTGTAAAACACCGATGCCTGCCCTGGCGTGATTGCCAATTGCGGCTGATAGAAACGACCCTGAATAAGATTATCATCTATCACATCTATTTTTGCTCTGGCCGGTTTATGTAAATACCTTATTTTTACATCCGCTTCCTGCCTGAGGCGGGTCTGAAGCAACTCATCGGGGTTGCCTCTGGCGACAAGAGTTTTAGTTGGTTTTATTGCATTATCAAATAAACTTATCCAATTAACTTCGTCAACTAAAAATGTTGTCTTATAAAGATTTTCTTTAGAACCTAAAATGATGGTATTAGTTTCAGGAATGATTTTAACAACATATGCAGGTTTACCAAGCGCTATTTTCAATCCGTGCCTTTGGCCAATAGTAAATAATTGATAGCCCTGATGTTCACCGACAACCTTTCCAGTAGTATCTATTACAGGACCTTTTTTGAGCCGTTCAGGAATCCGTTCTTTTAACAAGGTGTGATAACCGCTACCTGGCACAAAACAGATTTCTTGGCTTTCTAATTTATCTTTAATGGGCAGATTTATCTCTCGGGCAATCTGGCGGACATCTTCTTTTCTCATCTCGCCTAACGGAAATATTACACGAGAAAGTTGTGTCTGTGTCAAGGGGAAAAGTACATAGGACTGGTCTTTGACCTTATCGCTACCCTTTTTTAATATGACCTGGCCTCTTTTATGAACAACCCTGGCATAATGCCCCGTCGCAATGAAGTCAGCCCCTAATTTATCAGCGGATTCTAATAACTTACCGAATTTAAGATACTGGTTACATCTGATACAGGGATTAGGTGTTCTTCCCTTATCGTATTCATAGCAGAAATAAGCGATGAGATTCTCAAACTCGTTCTTAAAGTCCAGAATAGAGAATTTAATACCGATGACTTCAGCGACCTGTGAGGCATCTCTGGCATCATAAATACTACAGCATGCCTTTCTTTTCGGTGCTAATTTCTCAAGGCAGGTACCCAAACTCATAAAGAGACCGATGACCTCATAGCCCTGTTCTTTTAACAGATAAGCGGCAACACTGGAATCAACTCCGCCACTCATTGCGACAACTACTTTTTTACTCATACAAAACCACAGACCTGTCCCGCCGGGATAACACAGATGACGCAGATTTTAATAGTTTCAATCAGTGTAATCTGTAGTTTCAATATTCTATGTCAAAATAATTGATCGACAAGTAATTAGAAGTTATTTTTATTATATAACATAGGGCATACTGAAAAAGTCTATTCGTTTAATAAGATATAAAATCATTTTTCAGCAGACCCTAA
>JAGUXD010000110.1 GCA_020062035.1 Candidatus Brocadiia bacterium
ATTCCCATAATTGATGGTTCAACACCTGATGCTGATGAAGCCACAAGCCGTCCTAATGGCTTCAGATTCATTTCAACGGCTTTTTGTACCGATGTCAGGACCATTGCCGCACCGCCATCTACTATACCACAGGAATTAGCCGCAGTCTGAACTCCATCCTCAGAATAAACAGGTGGTAGGGCTAATATCTTTTCTAATTTGGTATCAGGCCTCGGGTGTTCATCTATACTGACTGACTCCACACCTTTTGGTAATTTTACATAACGCGGTTTGAGATTATGTGCTTCTAATGTGCAGTTAGTTACTGGAACAATTTCATCCTTAAGATGTCCTTCTTTCATCGCCTTACCGGCACGTTGCTGTGAAAGAATAGCAAATTCATCGGCTTCCTGTTTAGTAATCTTATATTTCCTAGCGAGGTTTTCAGCAGTCAACCCCATTGGACAATCACAGGAGGTATCCAGAAATGCCTCCCAGAGATAATCCACAAAATTGGGTCTGCCTAATGCAAATCCCATCCGACCACCGAAAGAAGCAACAGGCACCTGCGTCAGATTTTCAGAGCCACCAGCCAGGACAAAATCTGCCTTACCAAAATATATCTGCTCTGCGGCCTGGGCAATTGCCTCAATACTACTGGTGCAGATTCGCTGGACTAAATGACAGGGCGTGCTGATAGGACAACCAGTATATAAGCCAATATGTCTGGGAAAGAAAAAGGCATCACCGCTGGATGCGGCAACATTGGCAAATATTACCGATTCAATATTATCCGGCTTAATACCTGCCTGGTCAATAGCGGCACGGGATGCAATCACTCCAAGTTCCATAGCCCCGATATTGGCTAAACCGCCCATAAACCTGCCAAAAGGTGTGCGTTTACCTGATAGAAAGACAATCCCTTCATACCTTGCTCCGTAACCTAATGTCTTATCCTTGGCACCTTTTACGCTTGCTGGGACGACATATTTTTTATCCATAAGTTATCTCATTAGATACTGTCAGTAGCAAATAGATGTTATGTTTTTTATCACGCACCTAAATTATGCGCGGGATTTACACCCTCCTTAAAGATGAAGAATACAGGTTATATTCTATAGAATATGAGTTATATATTGCCGTTAAAGACCATTTCGGCTGTGCCAGTGAGAAATAATCCAGAATCCTTTTGCCAGGATACTTCTAAAACACCACCGGGAAGATGGACCTTTACATTGTTTGAACGAAGTTTATTGGCTGAGATACCAGCAATAACAGAGGCACAGGCACCTGTGCCGCAGGATAGTGTTTCTCCGACGCCTCTTTCCCAGACACGCATTCTTATTTGATTTCTATTTATTATCTTAACAAATTCTACATTGGTTCTTTTAGGGAAAAGACGGTGTCTTTCAATCAGAGGACCATATTTTTCTACCGGGAAGTTCGTAACATTATTTACAAAGACCACGCAATGTGGATTACCTAATAGGACCCTGACTATCTCGTCGCCACGGATACACGTCTGCCTGATGCAGGCAGGGATCAGACCTTTTGGTATGGTAGTAACTTTTGGTTTCAAAGGAAGATGAACAAATACCTTTTTTACGATATTGTTTTCAGTGATAAGTTTAATCGGAATACTGCCTGCTCGTGTTTTTATAATGAGTTCTTTGTTTTTAATTAAACCGCTTTCATAGACCAGTTTACCGAGGCATCTGATGCCGTTTCCGCACATTTCGGCTTCAGAGCCATCTGCATTAAAGAAGCGCATTCTGAAATCTGATTTTTTATCTCTGGCTGGGAAGATAAGAATCAGGCCATCTGCGCCGACCCCCAAATGACGGTCGCAGATATTTTTAATACGTCCTCGGGTAAAAAACCGCTCATCCGAAGGAATGTTAAAGAGGATAAAATCATTACCAGTTGCCTGCATCTTTACAAATTGCATAGAGTGGATTATTTCTTCGGTGGTTCGGTAAATACCTTTAATGCGGAGTTCACATCTTTTTCTTCTATGATAAAATTAAATAAGCCAAATAATTGCAGGGCGTCTCTCACAGCCGGCCGGGGCGAGACAATGATGATATTGCCGTAATTTTCCCTGCAGGTATTCATTATCTTTACAAGAGCGCCTATTCCTGGTGAGGTAATGATAGATAATCTGGAAAGGTCAAAAACGAGCCGATAGACTCCTTCAGCATTAATTTTCCTTATAGCGCCTTCAAATTCGTCCAGAGTGGTATTATCTAAACTACCCTCAACTCCAATGACCATAATATCATCAGGGTATTGTAGTGTTTCAAGAAGAATGTCTGTCATAATGTCTCTTTTATATTATTTTATACTTTTCTATACTGCAAGAAATTAGAAACTAATTTTCTGCCAGTGTTTTTTCTGGAAAATAATTTTATAAATAACCGCTCTGACAAACCAGTCAATTGGCATAGTCATCCAGACGCCAGATATCCCCCAGTGAAGCGACTCTACAAAAAGATAAGCAAGGGGCAATCTGATAAGCCAGACTCCAATAAAGTTAATATAGAGAGGAACAACCGTGTTGCCGGCGCCTCTAAAAACCCCCTGATGCACCATACCATAAGCCAGAAACGGCTGTTCTATTGCCGCGATTATCAGACAGACCTTTCCCAAAATCCGCACATCAACATCCCCAGTAAAGATACTGATAATAAATGATGGAAAAAGCAAGAATAATAATCCTAATGTGCCCATTATCATCATCGCAAAACCGATTGCATGATGAGAAGTTTGTTCTGCTAAATCACTTCTTTTAGCACCTAAATGTTGACCGACTAATGAGGCTGTAGCGATTGATAAGCCCATGCCTGGCATAAATGAGATACTTTCTATTCTGGTAATGACATGATGTGTAGCCAGAGCGGTCTGACCGATCCCCGCTACTATCTTCAGGAAGAAAAGTCCGCCTAAATGTGTCAGAGCGGGCTCAATTGCCGCTGGTAGCCCGATTTGGAACAAGGTCTTCAGCGTCGCCCAGCCTATCTTTATTCTTTTTAATGATAGTTTAAGAGCCGTGTCTCTGGAGAATATAAAGAAAAGGATAATGATGGCTTCCAGACAGGAACAGATGAAGGTAGAAATAGCGGCGCCTTTCACGCCCATCTCAGGAAAACCGATTTTACCATAAATCAAAATATAATCTCCCACAATGTTAAGGGTATTTGCAAAAATAGTGATTATCAAAGGTGTTCTTGTATCACCTACGGCTCTGAGAAGTGCAGTTGATATCATAAAAAGATAATTCATTACAAATGCGGACAGCACAATAGAAAGATAAATAACCGCTTCCTGATATAGTTGCGAAGATGGGGTGGTAAAAAGAGAGATAATTTTCGGTGCGGCAATTGCGCCGATTGTAGAAACGAATCCGCCTAAAAATAGTCCAACGAAAAGAGAAGTCCAGGCATTACTTGTGGTTTTGGATGGGTCTTTCTCACCAAAAGAACGGGAGACCATTGCCATCGCCGCAATCGGCACACACATCAAAACAAGCCGAGCCATCATCGTAATCGGACCAGATAAACCAATCGCGGCTAATCCGGATTGACTATACCAGCCGAGCATTATTGTATCAGACAGGAACATCACGGAAATCAGGAGATTCTGAAGCATCACGGGCCAGGCAAGATGAATTACCGCACGACGAACCGCAACTCTGTCTTCTGACATAAACACTTATTCTAAATAAAAGGAAAGATTAATCAAGGAAAAAGATGGGAAGAGGGGTTTAATGGCTCTGCAGGAAGGCATAGTATCCTTCTCAGATTATGTGTTTGATAAATCTGATGCATTTATGATAGTCAGAGAGGAAGATATTTTCGTTTGGGGCGTGGATATTTGAGCCGTGATGAGCAATCCCTAAAGAAAAACAGGGAATCTTGAGCCAGTCAGTAAATAGATACATTGGTCCTGATGCAGGTGAGAGTGGTTCGGTAATAAACTCTTTTCCAAAGACCTTTCTTGAGGCATTATTGAATAGTGCCAGATATTTTTTGACCACTGCTGATTTTATAGATGTCTTTGCGGGCGGATATCCGTGTGATGACATTATCTTCACATCACTAAAGCCCTGTTTATCTAAATGCCGACGGAGTTTCTTGATGATGTCATCTGGTTTCTGGTCCGGCACTAATCTAAAGTCAATCTTGGCAGATGCCTGTTTTGGTAGAATGGTCTTATGTCCTTTGCCCTGATATCCGCTGGTAAGTCCATTGATGTTGAGGGCCGGCTCGTAGAAATAACGTTTTCGTAGCGCTCTGCCTGATAGGTCTAACAAGAATTTCTTGATGCCTGTTTCCTGCTTGGTCGCTTTTTCGTCTAATAGGATAGGTCTAAGTATATCCATTTCTGTTCTGGTTGGTTTGAGACAGTTAGCGTAGAATCCTTTAATCAGAATTTGTTCGTGTTCATTTTTGAGAGAAGATAGAGCCCATATTAATCGCCAGGCAGGGTTAGGAATAATAATACCTCTTGATGAGTGCAAATCCTGATTAGCCCCGCAGGTCGCGAGTTCAAGATAAAGGATACCTTTTACGCCTAAAGATAGTTCAGGACAACCTTCTTTATTGCGTCTTCCGAATTCCCAGATACATAAATCCGCAGAGAGTTTAGAGCGATATTTGTGGATGAAGTCAGATAGGCCCGGTGAACCGATTTCCTCTGCTCCATCTATAAGGAATTTTATATTGACTGATAAGTTATGTTTGTCAATAAGCGATTTTACTGCTGAAAATCTCGCTATCAGGTCGCCTTTGTTATCAGCCACGCCTCTACCAAAGAGTTTTCCCTGTCTTATTGTTGGACTGAATGGCGCGGTCATCCATTCATCCAGAGGGTCAGGTGGCTGGACATCATAGTGGTTGTAAAAAAGGAGCGTTGGTTTAGTGGGGTAAACAGGATATTCCGCATAAATAATAGAGTTATCTTTAATCGTGTCTGACAGGACATTAAAGCCAGCATTCTTAAAGAGGTGTTTGACGAAATTTGCGGATTGGATTATTGGCTTTGCTTTTGGACCCTGTGCCGAGACCGAGGGGAGCCGCACAAAGTCCTTCAGGATACTTAATGAATTCTTATATCTCATTCTTAACTATGTCTCGCCACCATTATTTCCATCTTCTTTTTCAGGACAGGCAGGGTTACTTTAGCGGTAATGCCTTTCTGGTCTTTATTATTCTGCAGGGTTATTCTACCGCTGTGATTCTGGATAATGTTGTAGGCAACTGATAATCCAAGCCCTGTGCCTTTGCCAGGCTCCTTGGTAGTATAAAACCTATCAAAGGCATGGGATAATTGCTCCTCAGACATTCCCGGTCCCGTATCACGAATACAAATCGTTATTTCTTTATCTGTTGTTTCAGAAAAGACCTCTATTTTTTTTTCCTGTTTAGGAGAAGCGGAAAGAGATAGCGAATCAGATGCGTTCATCAGGATATTTAAGAAGACCTGTTGCAGTTCGGTCTGGTCGCCGTATATCTGCGGTAATGTGAGAGGGATAGAATTGGAGATAGCGATTTTATTGGCATCAAGACGATGTTTTACAAGAGAAATTGCGCGTTCAATAACAATCTTCAGGTCAAGCGGTTGCGGGCTAACCCGATGCGAGAATGATTGCAGGATTTTCTTGAGGGTATCCTGAATCCGTATCAGACCGTCAATTATCATGTCAAGATATTGCTGTGTTTGGGTCTTGTCTAAAGAGCCCTTTTTTAGTGCATCAGCCGCATTAAGGATACCGCCAAGTGGGTTATTTATCTCGTGAGCGATGCCTGCGGCAAGAGTTCCTGTTGCAGAAAGCCGCTGTGCCACGATTAACTGTGCCTCGGTTGCATCTATCTTCTCGCGGGCTTGTCTGATTTTGCCCTCCATATCCTTTTGGTATTCGTTTAACTCTTTTGCCATTATATTAAAGGTTTCTATAAGATTGGCGATTTCATCTTTGGTCCCGCTTGGTAGAATGCTTACATTATAATTACCATGTCCGATTTCATAACTCGCCCGAGATAGCATCTCTATCGGTTTTAAGACAAATTTAGTTAGTAAAATATACATACTTAAAATCAATATCAATGTGCCTAATGGCATAACCAGAAAAATTGTCTTTACGGATTCAATCGGGTCAAAATCCAAGCCCGGCAATGCCTGAATTTCCATTTTTAGAACAAAGAGTTTATTATCAGGGGTAATTAATGGTGCGATTACCTTGCCGTCGTGGAAGATGGGCTGGCGGGTCTTTAATACATCAACAATAGATTTGTCGTTCTTAAAGATAGTCGCATCAGGAATTGGGGACGCCGAAATAATGGGCGTGAACGTATTGTCAACAATTACCCATTTACCAAATAGTGTGGAATAATTTAACTTTGTTTTAAGCGCTTCCCAGTCAGCGCTGGTTTTGACCTCAGTAAGCCAATCCTGGGCGACACTTTTTATGAGTTCTGCCATCGCTCTCTGGTTGGTCTGAACCCGTCCCCAGGCCGTTATCCAGAGATGAAAAGTCAATATGCCGAGGATAAGGATAAGTAAAGAAGCAAGTGCCAATAATATTTTATATCGTAATGACATCGTTCTATCCAGCCGGGACTCTACGCTTCTTATCTTGCCGTGCCTAATTCTCTCATTATCACAACTAATGGTGAGAAAAGCGAAATCACGATAAAACCAACCGCGACACCTAAAAACACAATGATTATTGGCTCTAAAATACTGGTAAGAGAAGAAACTAACGCATCCACTTCGGACTCATAACTATCTGCAATCTTATGGAGCATCTTATCTAATTCTCCGCTTTGCTCACCAACTTCTATCATATTAAGGACCATCAAATCAAAGGTCTTACTTTCTGAAAGAGGACTGACAATGCTTTCGCCTTCACGGATACTGTCGTGGACATGTTGAACCGCAGAGGCAAGGACTTCGTTGCCGACAGTATTTTTAACGATAATTAACGCCTCTAAAATAGGCACGCCGCTATTAAGGAGCGTTCCGAATGTTCTGGCAAATCTGGCAATTGCGGCCTTACGAAAGATAATGCCGAGAAGAGGAATTTTAAGTTTCATCTGGTCAATAAAGAACCGTCCCTTCGGGTTCCGGCCTAGTGCAACGGCTCCGAAATAAATCGCTACCGGAATAAACGGTATCAAAAACCACCAGTTGACCAGAACAGTACTTATACTCATTAATAATTCAGTCTGAGGCGGCAGTCCTCGTCCAACTTCTAATTCTTCAAATATCTTGCTGAATTGAGGAACCACATTGGTCATAATCACGGTTAGAATTAAAGCCGCAACGACAATCACAACTGCTGGATATGTTACCGCACCGATAATTTTCCGTTTTAATGATTGGGCTTTTTCCATAAAAGTAGCAAGCCGTACTAAAACCGTATCCAGGACACCGCCCGCCTCACCTGCTTTGACCATATTTACAAAAAGACGGTCAAAAACTCGCTGGTGTTTAGATAAAGAATCCGAAAACGAATTACCGCTCTCTACATCCAGAGAGACATCAGTAACAACATCCTTCAGCCGACAGGGTTTTAATTGATTAGCGAGAATCTTGAGAGACCTCAAAAGCGGTAGTCCGGCATCCTGAAGCGTTGCTAATTGCACGGTAAATTGAGTGAGTTGTTTGGAGCCGACACCGCCGATATAAAACTTTTTGGTTTTAGCAGCTGTAAGTCCTGGTGCGGTTTGAGAGCCGGTCTTTTTTTTAATACTTGATGGGAATAGCCCCATTCTCTTGATTTGGTTTGTGGCTTCTTGAGACGACTCGGCTTCTATTTCACCCCTCGTTTGCTTACCTTGTCGGACAGCCGCTTCGTATATATATTTAGGCATATTATTACCTCCTCTTTAGAATATAATTAAACAATTTAACAGATTTATTAGAACTTTGTCAATAAAAATTATTTAATATTTTCTTGTCTATTTTGCGACAGAAATATATTGATACTTGCCTATGTTGTTTGACTTTGCTTCTATCTTCATATTTATAATTATTGCAATCCTTTTTGTCTTCTTCACGCTTGTATTTTCCTGGATTATCAGACCGAATAATCCCACACCAGAAAAAGCCACAACCTATGAATGCGGAGAAATACCTAAAGGCGATTCCTGGATTAAGTTCAATATCCATTTTTATGTAATCGCCCTTGTCTTCATTATCTTTGAGGTGGAGGTTTTAGTGCTTTTCCCCTGGGCAGTGGTTTATAAGAAACTGGGCTTGGTTAGTTTTATAGAAATGCTCATTTTTGTCGGTATTCTTTTTGTGGGATTGGTCTATCTCTGGAAAAATGGAGATTTATCATGGGTTAAAGAGATTAAATATACAAAGCGAAAAGCGAATAGCAAATAACGTTATTATGGGTTTGATAGAGAATCGGTTCAGTAAGAATGTTGTAATCACAAGTGCGGATTATTTTATTAACTGGTCGCGTTCCAACTCGCTCTGGCCCGTTACTTTTGGGCTGGCTTGCTGTGCCATAGAGATGATGGCAACCGGTGCCTCGCGTTATGATATCGCTCGCTTCGGGGCTGAGGTCTTTAGACCTTCACCCCGTCAGGCGGACCTGATGATTGTCGCAGGCACCGTCACGCACAAGATGGCATCAAGAATGAAACTTATTTATGACCAGATGCCCGAACCAAAGTATGTGATGGCAATGGGCTCCTGTGCCTCAAGCGGGGGACCATTTGTGAAATATTCATATTCAGTCCTTAAGGGTGCGGATTTAGTAATACCGGTTGATGTCTATGTCCCGGGCTGTCCGCCAAGACCAGAAGCGCTTCTGGAAGGACTAATGAAATTACAGGCAGTGATAAAAAGGAAAACGATTGCAAGGATATCTAAAACATGAGAGAACAAGAAATATTTGAGAGGTTAAAAAGTGAATTAGGAGATGATGGGGTAGAATTCTATGACGACAAACTGTCTCCTTTTATAAAGGTCTATCCGGTTCATATCCAGAAAGCGGCGCATTTCCTGCACGAACAACAGGGTCTGCAGTTTGACTCGTTGATGTCTTTGACCTGCGTTGATTATCCTGACAAGTTCATTATAGTTTATCACTTATTCTCTATGAGGCATCTTCATAAAATAACACTGAAGGTGGATGTGTCTAAAGATAATGCCAGTGTGTTGAGCGTGGAAAATATCTGGGAGTCGGCGAACTGGTTTGAGCGCGAGGTCTATGACCTCTTTGGCCTAAGATTTGAAGGCCACAGTAATTTGATAAGAATTATGTTGCCTGACGACTGGGAAGGTCACCCTCTGAGAAAGGATTATCAATATCCAGCCACTTATCACGGAGTGCCAGCGGGATAGAACAAATATGCAGGACTATACAACTATCGTTAAAAATGCGACTTCAAGTATTGAAGAAGTAATCATCGGTGAGGAGATGCTGATTAATATGGGTCCCCAGCATCCTTCCACGCACGGCGTTTTGAATAAAGTCCTCAAGACCGATGGCGAAATCATAGATGAGGTATTTCCACAAATCGGTTATCTACACCGCGGATTAGAAAAGATTGCCGAGCGGTTAAACTACCATCAGTTCATTCCTTATACTGACAGGATTGACTATATCTCGGCGATGAATTGTAACTTTGCCTATGCGCTGGCAATAGAAAAACTCGCTGGAATAGAAGTTCCCAAAAGGGCTGACTACATCAGGGTGATTATGGCGGAATTAAACCGTATTAGCAGTCATCTTATATTTATGGGCACAATGGGATTGGAGACCGGTGCTTTTACGCCTCTCCTTTATGGCTTTCGTGAAAGGGAGGAGATACTTGATTTATTTGAGATGACCTGCGGTCAGCGGCTTACATATAATTATATCCGTATCGGAGGTGTCTCGGCTGATTTGCCTTCGGGCTTTATTGATAAAGCCCGTTCTTTCTGTAATTTACTGGAGAAGCGAATCAAGGAATATCACAATCTCCTTTCATACAATAGAATCTTTATAAACCGAATGGCTAATATCGGTGTACTACCTCAGGATTTAGCCATTGCTTATGGTGTAAGCGGTCCTAATTTAAGGGGCTCAGGCGTCAAATGGGACCTCCGTAAAAACGAGCCCTATTCTGTCTATCCAGAATTAGAGTTTGATGTCCCTGTGGGCAGGGGCGAAGTTGGCACACCTGGCGACTCATGGGATAGATACATCGTCAGAATGAAGGAAATGGAACAGAGTATCCGTCTTATTCGCCAGGCACTTGATAAGATTCCTGATGGAGAGGTTCGCTCCAAAGTGCCGCGGCTCTTCAAACCACCACCAGGCGAGGTCTATGTCCGTGCAGAAAACCCGCGTGGAGAATTGGGTTTTTATGTAGTAAGCGATGGCTCAACTAATCCGTATCGCCTGAAAATCAGGGCACCTTCTTTTAGTAACCTCTCCGCAGTTCCGCCTATCAGTAAAGGTGCTATGATTGCTGACTTCGTTCTTTTACTGGGCAGTTTTGATATTGTTCTGCCTGAAATAGATAGATAATGATAAGTGGATATCCGTCATATCAAACTGGTTTTGGCACGGTATTTGCTTATGGGGAAACATCCCTGCGGAGGAAGGGACGGGAAAACAGCCTGGACTCAAAACCCAACCAATTTTCCCTTTCCCGCCCCCTCACAATAAAATGGGGGGCGGGAAAGGGAAGAAAAGAGAAAATGACTGATTATCAGCCGTTCTTTATTATTCACTCAGTTTTCCCGTCCCCCCATTCCCATTGCAAATACCGTGCCAAAACAATAACACCCAATGGGTGAAATCCCAAATAACTATAACTATTTACATAACATAGAGTTATAGTCAAAACCTATGTTTGATATGACGGATCCCCCATAAGAGAATTAGGGGATTAGAATATTAGGTAAATAGAATACAATATGCTCAAAGAATATATTGACGCAATTAAGAGTTTTGTAGATACTACCATACCATTCTTGGTGATAGACGCGCCGGTTGAATTGTGGTATATTGTCTGGATTTTCATATTCGGCGGGGTCGTCTTAGGCGGTGCGATGTTATTTGCCGGATTAGCCAGTTTTGCAGAGCGTCGTGTGGCTGGGTTTGTTCAATCCCGTTTAGGTCCAAATCGGGTTGGTCCTGAAGGACTCTTTCAATTTGTTGCTGACGGTATTAAGTTAGTAATGAAAGAGGATTTAATCCCGAGTGCGGCAGATAAACTACTTTTCCGTGCCGCTCCTTATGTCCTTTTTATCGGCACATTAGGTATATTCGCGGCTCTTCCTTTTAGTAAATCAGTGAGTATCACAAACCTTAATTTAGGGTTACTTTATATATTCGCTATTTCCAGTTTTGTGGCAGTGGGAATTATTATGGCCGGATGGGCAAGCGGCAACAAATGGTCGCTTTTAGGTGCGATGCGCTCTGCCTCACAACTTATCAGTTACGAAATACCTATCGCAATCTGCTTTCTGACTATCGTGATGATTGCAGGCACAATGAATATGCACCAGATTATAGGACAGCAAACAGGCAGTATTTTTAGTTGGTTTATCTTTCGTTATCCGCCGTTTACAGTTATTACATTTATAGTATATTTCATAGCGGCATTAGCCGAGACCAACAGAACGCCGTTTGATTTACCTGAGGCCGAGTCCGAATTAGTCGGCGGGTATCATACAGAATACAGCGGAATGCGTTTCGCCTTCTTCTTTATGGGTGAATACGCCAATATGTTCGCGGTCTGTGCGATTGCGACAATTCTATTCTTGGGCGGATGGCTCAGCCCTTTACCTTTCTTTATCCTCAATGCACTATTTGGTGACTATCAATTATTAACCATTATTGAGGGCTTTGGCTGGTTTATTGCCAAGATATTATTCTTGGTCTTTGTAATGATGTGGCTTCGTTGGACACTGCCGAGATATCGGGTTGACCAACTTATGGCTGTTTGCTGGAAGGTCCTTTTGCCGATTTCATTAGCCACTATGCTCATAATCGGTATCTGGAGCGGTATGGGGGAGTGGACCTCTCGGTACCGGGGATATGGTTTATGATAACTTATTTTAAGGCAATTGTTGTTGGGCTATGGTCAGTTCTGGCCGGAATGGGCATTACTATCAGGTATTTCTTCTCTAAAAAGGTAACGATGGAGTATCCTGAGAAACGTTGGCAGATGCCGGAACGATTTCGCGGAATGGTTAAATGCGATACGGATAAATGTATCTCCTGTCTTTATTGCGTGAATATCTGCCCTGTGAGTTGCCTCACATTAGAAGGTATTAAAGCAGAAATACCATCCAGAGTGATTACACTGGAAGGTAAGGAAATGAAACGGATGAAGGATGTAACAAAGTTTGAAGTGGATATTTCTAAATGCATATTTTGTGGGCTATGCGCCGAAGGGTGTCCGACCTGTGCGATAGGTATGAGCGATGAATACGAACTTTCCGCTCTTAGCCGAAAAGAACTTGTGTATCAATATGCACGGTCAGGACAGAGGTAAGATAAGAGAGGAATGAAAGATGTTATTAGGTGATTGGATTTATCAGATAATATTTTACGCATTCGTGGCATTGAGCATTGGTTCTGCAGTGATTGTTGCTTTTTCCCGCAATATTGTCTATTCCGCCTTTGCGCTTCTTTTGACTTTCTTCGGTGTTGCCGGAATTTATGTGTTTCTCTCTTCTGAATTCCTGGCAATCGCCCAGGTGATTATTTATGTCGGCGGTATATTAGTTCTTGTGCTGTTTGCAGTGATGCTTACACATAAGATAAGAGATGTAAAATTATCCAATCCGTCAACCTCTCCTTATATCGCAGGACCGTTAGTATTAATTATCTTTATCGGTCTGATCTGGCTGATTATGACTACACCCTGGCAGATAAAGGGTGCTCTGGAAATCGGAGGAATTAGTGATATTGGTAATGCCCTAATGGGTAAATATTTGCTGGCATTTGAAGTATCTGCTGTGTTACTTTTAGGTGCGTTGCTGGGTGCAACCTATCTGGCAAGGAAGAATTCGCTATGATAACATTACAACACTTTTTGGTATTAAGTGCGGTCATATTCTGTCTAGGACTTTATGTGGTGCTTACTCGTAAAAATGCGGTTGCCATCTTAATGGGCGTAGAACTGATTCTCAATGCTGCGAGTATTTCTTTCGTCGCTTTTTCCAGATATATCAGCGGAGCAATCACAGGACAGGTCTTTGTAATCTTTATAATTATTATAGCGGTCTCGGAAGCCGCGGTGGCTCTGGCCATTATCCTTAATATCTATCAGAACTTCCGAACTCTTGATGTGGATGAAACGAAAGAATTGAAATATTAAGTATGGTTCTTCATGGAAAAGTGTGGGTTATTTCAGTGTTCTGGCATTATTTACCCACACTAATCCGTGATGACCCTAATAAGGGGGAATTGGGGTCAGTATTGTAATCTGACTTGAAATCGGAGTTAGAAGCGGACTTGAAAGCGGTCTTGAAATTGCACCTGGAAGCAGACCTGGAACAAGACCTATAAGCAGTCCTGGAAGTGGAGTTGGAAGCAGACCTGGAAGGCGTTCTGGAAGTGGAACCGGAAGTCGTCCTATAAGCAGACCTGGAACAAGACCTATAAG
>JAGUXD010000136.1 GCA_020062035.1 Candidatus Brocadiia bacterium
AATTTAGCACTTGTAAAGAAATATATAACTATACATATAATTAGTAATTTAATTAGAGCAAACCCTATGATAAGAAAAGTTCTTGGCGGGAAGGACAGATACTTGGCAGCTATTTTCCAGGTAGCAAAAGGATAAAAGCCGACGAGGACCCCGATAATAAAATTGAGTCCTGCTATGGCGGGATTACCAATAGTCCAGTCCCATAACATAATCTTATGTTTGCCTATTTGCAGATAATTTCTTAAACAGTTTATATGCTTCTTGGGCAGATGTATTTTTATGGACTATCTCGCGCACTGCCTGAATCATTGCTACCGGGTAATCAGATTGCCAGATATTTCTTCCCATATCTACGCCAAACGCTCCGTGTTTAATAGAGTCATAAGTGAGTTGGAGCGCTTCTTTTTCTTCTATTTTTTTACCACCAGCAACTACAATCGGAACCGGGCAACCGCTGACAACTTCCTCAAAGTTCTCACAATAATAGGTCTTTACCATATGAGCACCTAATTCAGCCGCAATCCGACAGCACAGACTCAGATAGCGCGCATCCCGTGCCATTTCTTTACCTACTGCGGTTACTGCCAAGACAGGTATCCCGTATTCCTCTGCCTCATTTACTAGGGTGCATAGGTTAGACAAAGTTTCTTTTTCGTGTTCAGAGCCGACAAAGATAGAAAGCGCTACTCCAACTGCATTAAGACGGATTGCATCTTTGATTGAGGTTGTAATTATCTCATTAGAAAGTTTGCCTAAAATACTTGTGCCACCTGAGACCCGCAACACAATTGGCACATTAGCAGAGGCATCAACCGAGGTTCGCAAAATACCACGGGTCAACATCAGTGAGTCAGCATAATGCACTAATGGCGCAATCGTCTGACGGGCATTTTCCAGTTTGGTAGTAGGTCCAAGGAAATAACCGTGGTCCACTGCCAGCATTACTGTTCGTCCGGTTGCCGGTTTTATTATTTGCGAGAGCCTATTTTTTAATCCCCAATCCATAACATCCCCTCCTTTTTTTACTCATTTCCTTAGTAAAAATGTAACTATTCACCTTGCCTGTCACCCAACTATTTACCAAGGTCTCTTTTAAGCATTTCCTGAATAAGCCGGGTTCATTATCTTACCGGCGAGTTGACGTGCTTCAGTAGCAAAATCACGATACGCCCGGCTCTCAGATATCTCTATGGCTTGGGCAGACTTTTCTAATATCTCAGAACAGAAACGATAGGCGCCTTTTAATAGATTACTCGCTGGTGGCGGTGCGGATGTATCAGAGCGGGTAATTTTGCCTCTCTTATCATCTGCCATCACAGTAATCATTGCGAATGAGGAATGCATAAGCAGTTCTGCGAGGTAGTAGTCTAAGGCTGGACGCTCCCAGGGACACTTCGCCTCCAGCCGATAATGCTTCCAGTTCCGGTCAAAGGCATTGAGTAATTTCATAACGAACTCATGAAATTCCTTAAAGACCGGATATTTCTCAAAAAAGAGGTCCCGAGTTTCGTGAGTATTCCAACGACTAATCTCAGGCAGAGACGCCTGCCAAGGTTCTGTTTTATTAGATGCTTCGTCTATTTCTGATGTCAGATTATCATTATCGTCATCCTCAGAATATATCATTGGCATATCGGCTATTTCGAGATAATCTTCTGGTTTTTTCTCGTCCCAGAGGTTTTCAAGTTTCTGTTGTAGTTGTTCGCGTTCGTAGGCGTCACAATTGCGTTCCAGCAAACGAGCGGTGGACATCCTTTCCCTCTTAATTCCTATCTTTATTGACCTCTGGCTGAGCCCGTATCTCTCCACATATCTGAGCAAGGGAGATTGTTGGAGTAACTGATACCAGAAATGCATGCACCAGCTCTTTTCGTTCCATTTATTCGCTTCTTCAGGAGAACTTTCAGGCGGCCATCTGGAACGCTCTACGAAATCCAGTAGGTAGGTGGAGATAATCCAGAGGTCAAGAAAAAACCATTGCATATCCCTCTTAAACCTGATTTTAGGATCCCTCCATTGCTTCAGGGCTGTCCTGATAGAACGAATGGCATTTAGCATTGTTTTTTCAGGGACCCAAGGATAGATATCAGTGTCCTTTCCATCATAATATTCCCACGGGTTATCCAGATATAGACGCATCGTAGAAAGGACTTTAGTAGTGGAGTCAAGCAGCAGAATGACCAAGTCGTATGTCCCGGCAGACGAATATAACCCATGGATATCGTTCTGGAGCCGGCTGAGAATAACCGGAATGAGACACTGAAACCGTTCAATAGAATCAAATAGAGCGAGGGGATTATCATCTAAATCCAGTTTCAGCATTGCCATATCAAATACGATGTCGTCAGAATCGTAATTATTCCATGCGGTTAATTCGGCCATCAAATTTATTCTTGCCTGTTCGTATCCCTGTAATTTTGCTGTATTCATTGTTCTGCCTCTCTTTTCATTTCTGCGGCTCAATAATTATTTTTATAGAATTTTCCGGATTGGCTGTCAACTGAAATCCTTTTGCGGTCTCTGCCAGGGCAAACCGATGAGTAATCATATCTTTGACCACGACTTTATGGGAACGAATTAACTCCAACGCCGAAAGGTGGTCAGATTGACTTCCTGCATACGAAGATATCAGGGTTATTTCATTGCGAAAGAATAGTTTTCTTATCGGCATCATGATTTCTTCTTCAGCAGGTGAAGCGAATAATAAAATTGTTCCGCCTCTTTCAACTGAATCCAGTGCTTGTTTTACGGCACTTCTTGGTCCGGCGCAGAGAATTACCATATCGGCTAACCTGCCTTGATTTTCCTGCTTTAAGCGGGATGGAATATCTTCATTTGCATTGATAACAACTTGCGCACCGAAACGTTTTGCGGCATTCAACCTGTATTGATTAATATCAGTGGCAAAGACCTTACCTGCACCTGAGGCAACAGCAGATTTAATATGTAAGAGCCCGGCGATACCACTGCCGATGACAATTACACTTTGCCTCGGTTTTAATCCAGATAATCTTTGACCGCGTAAGACACAGGCTAATGGCTCAATAAAAGTTGCTTCCTCAAATGAGACATCATCAGACAATCTAAAAACGCCACGGTCAACATTAATCGCAGGCAAACGAACATATTCTGCAAAACCACCTGGATAGAAATTGGTCTGTCTGAGGGTATCACAGACCGTATGATGACCATTCAGGCAATAATGACAGGTATTACAAGGGACATGGTGAGCCGCAGCAATACGGTCGCCTTTTTTATAATTAACACCGCTCCCGACTTCTTCTACGACACCGGCGATTTCGTGACCCAGCACCAACGGTGACTTTTTGAGACGATACCATTCCAAGACATCACTGCCGCAGATACCGCTTGCCTCTACACGCATTACTAATTCACCGGGACCGGGCTTCGGCTCAGGCGTTTCCTCCAGACGGATGTCTTTATTGTTGTAATACATTGCGACACGCATTAGAGGTTAAATCTCCATAAAAGCAACCATTGGGTCCTTACGAAGTTTTCAGGGATTTTATTTCATTTTATTTGACTTTATAATAATATGATATAACATTTGTAAGTATAAGGCAATAATTTATTTAATCTGTGGCTAAAAAATCGCGGGGTAGAGCAGCCCGGTAGCTCGCAAGGCTCATAACCTTGAGGTCGTGGGTTCAAATCCCACCCCCGCTATTTTTCTTAAAGGAGGCGTCCGTTTATGGGTTTTCTTACAATTCTTGCTCTTGCCATAAGTAGTATCGTAATACTGATTACCCTTGGTAAACTTAGTCGTCAACTTGATAAAATTACTACGATACTCAATAGTATGGATAGGAAATTGACCTACTTCCACTCCATAGAAGACAGTAAGATTATTCAATCCCAAAGTCAACTTCACGATTTGATAAAGGAAGTTAAGACAATAAAACATGATATAGATTGGAAAGGTTAAAAATGTTTCGTATTGCCTTAGCCCAAATCAATTCTACAGTTGGTGATATCCGCAACAACACCCGCAAAATCATATCCTATATTAAAAAGGCAAGAAATAGAATGGCTGATATCGTTATTTTTCCTGAACTTGCTATCACCGGCTATCCACCTGAAGACCTTCTTTATGTTCCTGAATTTATAAAATACAATTTATCCGCATTAGATGAGATTAGAAAATCCAGTCAAAGAATAAGTGTTATTGTCGGATTTGTCGGTGTTGATAAATCCGAATCTTTATACAACTCAGCCGCAATTATATCCAATCAAAAGGTCGTCGGCATTTATAATAAGACGCATCTGTCTAATTATGGAGTGTTTGATGAGAAACGATATTTCAGGCGGGGTAGAGAGCAATCTACTTTTCGGTTATTGAACACCTCTATCGGTGTAAATATCTGTGAAGATATCTGGGTGGATAACGGACCAATTGAAAAACAGGTAAAACAAGGCAAAGCAAGGATTATTATCAATATTAGTGCCTCACCATTCCATATCGGTAAATATCAGAAACGTTGCGAGATTCTTAGCCGAAGAGCCAGAAATAATAAAGTGTATATTGCCTATGTTAATCTTGTAGGCGGACAGGATGAATTGGTATTTGACGGTCGTTCAATGGCATTTGACCCGAGTGGTCAAATTATAGCACGGGCAAAATCTTTTAATGAGGAGTTGTTCATAGTGGACATTCCGCTGAAGAAAAAGGACTTTACTTATGTATTATTTGCCACCTGGAAATCACCTGAGGTAATTCAGGAGACCTATGAAGCGCTTAAATTAGGCCTGTCGGACTATGTTCGCAAGAATGGATTTCGCAAGGTTATTATCGGCTTGAGCGGCGGGATTGACTCGGCCCTTACTTCTCTCATTGCAGTTGATGCCTTAGGCAGAAACAATGTCTCAGGGCTTTATCTACCAAGCCAGTTCTCTTCATCATTAAGTAATAGATGCACAGCGACCCTTACCAGAAACCTCGGTATAAAACTAATTACTATTCCTATTAACCACATCTATCAAAAATATCTAATGTGTCTTAAATTATCAAGAAAGACCATTACGCTCACCAATGAAAATCTGCAATCCCGCATCAGAGGCAATATTCTGATGGCATTATCTAACAAAACCGGCGCCCTTGTCCTGACCACCGGTAATAAAAGCGAACTTTCCACTGGCTATACTACATTATACGGTGATATGGCTGGCGGTTTTGCGCTACTTAAAGATGTCCCTAAGACACTTGTCTATAAATTGGTATCATATGGTAATTATCTCTTTAGTAATAAGATAAATAAATTTCCCATCCCTGAAGAGATAATCAAACGAGCACCAAGCGCGGAGTTAAAACCCAATCAGAAGGATTCTGATACCCTTCCTGAGTATGAGATACTTGACCCGATTTTACAGGCATATATAGAGGAAAACAAGAATCTTAAACAGATAGTAAAACAGACCGGGATTGCAGAGGAAGTTGTTTCTAAAGTAATGAGGATGGTAGATAGAAGCGAATACAAACGGCGACAATTTCCACCTGGTGTAAAAATTACGCCTTGTGCCTTTGGCAAAGACCGCCGATTTCCTATTACCAATAAGTTCTTCTTATCCCATTAGAGAGTGTAAATCTGTGTCCTATATTATGCACAATGAATATATTCAGCGACTAATTTCTTGATTTCTTCTTTCTTACCGAATAATTTCTTGCTCAGATTCTTGTCATTGTAACTCTTAAGTTTCCTTGCCACTCCGTTAATTACAATAGGAGAAAAAACACCGTTTTTTTCATAAATCTTGCGGTCTTTTAATAGATTGTCAGCCGATTCCCAACAAGAAGCCGGTAATTGCGGAAGATTTTTCTGTATCTTCTTATGCTCGGCAGAGAAGATATTTACATCCACATATAATTTATCAGATAATGTCAATGCATCTTTCATTTCTAATCCATGTCGAGCAGCCACAGCCAAACCGGCAAGTAAAAGATGAATATTAGCCGAGCCATCAGAACTACGAAATTCCACTGTCTGACTATCCGCAACATCAGAACATTTCCCTATCTCATATGGATTAGCATCTCTTACCATATCATTCACATTTAGCCATCCCAATGGAACCCTCACTAATACGGAACGGTTTCTGTCACCCCAGCAAATATTGGTCGGTGCCTCTTGATGCGGCACTAATCTTAAGTAGGAAATAGGAACAGTATTGCCAAAGGCGGTCAGTGATAGAGCCAGACTCAGATAACCGGCAATAATCTTTTTGGCTGTCTCGCCCAGAGCGTTTGCTTTAATCATTATACTTGAGTTTGGCAAATTTTATGGGTTAAGGCAAGAAAAATAGGAGGAAATCAGAAATTCTCCAACTCTGTAGAAAATAGTAAAACATCGTTTTAATAATATCATTATTGAGAGATAAAATTAGACAAAAAGACCCCTCTGGTTGGGAAAATAATTACAA
>JAGUXD010000185.1 GCA_020062035.1 Candidatus Brocadiia bacterium
AGCTCACCACCAAAGAAGTAGAGCAGCTGAAGACCGAGCGTAACTTCCGCGCCCAGATGGCTACTACCTTAGGTATCCAGTTAGCCCAGATGCAGAATAGGTTATTAGAAGTCCAGGGTAAGTTAGCGACAGTTCAGGATCAAGCAGAGGGGAAAGCTTTACAAAAACAGGAGAAAGATTTACGCGACCAGTTCCAGGATATGAGTTTAATCTTTGTGCAGATAGGCATGTGGTTTAATCTTTATAAACTTGCGATAGAAAAGAAAAAGGAAAACGGCAGGGAGTGGAATGAATATAAACCAGAAAACCTCCAGACAGATTATTTTTATCGCTTAAAGATAAAAGGCGGTAAACTTTATCGCAAGAAAGATTTACCTACCACCTTAAGAGTAGAAAAAATCAAAGGTATTGATATCGCCACTAAGGTAGAATGGCCATCCTCTAATGAAGGAGTCTGGCAGGAGAAAGACATACAAGCCTGTTTCCAAGAGGTAGAAGATGAACTATGCAAGGCTATCCGTATCGAAGTTGAACCTGGCCGGTTTGTGTTTGTAGAAAAAGATAAACTTCCTTCAAACAACGAAGAATTAGAATTTTTGGCAGCAGCCGCTCCTGCTGTTTATGAGGATAGTTTCATTGTGGAGAATGTTACAAAGACAGATTTTTCGAACCTCAACATTGATGTAAAAGTCTTATTCGAAGATTTAATAAAAAATGGTTACATTGACGCAAAAGGCATAATTCAAGATAAATTTTATGAACTAAAAGACCATTCCAGTATGAGTATAAATCCCGCTTACGAGAACTCAAGAAAGAAAATTTACGATATTTTACAACAATGTCGTCGTAGTGCCCAGAGTAAAATCAAAGACTATGTCCAGAAAGACGGCGAGGCCATTGCTCTCTGGGCAGTGCTGGCTAACGTTGCCCAGAAAGACAGGTCTTCCCGCGAGATGGATGGTTTACTGGGAGAAAATGCCAACCAGGCGCCAAGAGATATTTACAGGGAGATGGATTCTGGCTTAACTCCACCTCAGCAGGGCATAGTCAGCCAGGAAGAGGCTTTAGTAAGACCTCAGGAGCAGCTCAAACAAGAAGTTATTTCCTCAACAGATACTACCAATCGTCGCCACAATATTGACCTTATGCGTGAAGTGCTTGACCCAAATAAACCATACGAAGGATATGATGTAATTATTATTAGCTCTACTACTCCCGATGAAGCAGAATATCAACAGAAGATATTAGAGCAAGCTTTTATGAATATTGCAACAAATAATGAATATACTGGGAATAAGGTCATAATTCTTTCTTGCCTTGATAAAAGTGAAGGCGGACAGATTATTGGCCAGGTAAATACATGGAAAGACGCAGAAGAGAGGTTTAGAAAATTAGCCAAGGATAATCATTTGCCAATCATAGAATTGAGCGAACTTCTCAGGCAAGACAAAATAAAGATATCCATTTATCATAATGGCGGTAAAGGGGAACGCGCCAGTCCTGTCTTGGCAGTGGTTTTAAGTACCAATGCCCTAGCTGTTACTAATCTAGGTAACAGAATAGACACATTCTGGACAAATCAGTTGGCTTTCGGAACCATTGAGGCTCGTAAAATCCAACGCTCAAACTTTGCCTTTGATAAATTTATGGTGGATATAGATTGGAAGAAAGTAAGCTATAAGGACCTATTTGATTATGGCACAGCAAGACTTACAAAAGATGGCAGGATTTTAAGTTTCTTGGCCAATAAGAAACTAACCAGAAGAAACGCCGAAGGTAGATATGAAGAGAATCCTGAGTACGCGAAGCAGTTTGCAGAGTTGAAATCCGCAGAAAGGGCAGCGTTTGACTTCGGTTCATTTAGTATCCATAAGGATATGCATTTTGCTCTTATTGAATATTGGGAGAAATATAAGGGCATCTTTGAGATTATGCAAAAAAATAATGGCCGTGCAGGAATCTCAAGAGACATAGACTCGGCCTTAGTTCAGATTCTCGTTCCATTGGTGAATGATTTAGATAAGAAACAAACACCCAATAAGATTCCCGCAGCAACCAATTTAAGAGAAGCGGATAAAAACCAACGAGAAAAATTATTAAATCAAACTGTTTTGGATCTAATCAATGAAATCTTATCAAAAGAAACAATCAAAATTATAGCCATTAACGTAGGGGTAAAAGAGAATAATGTTGAAGAGGTAACAAAAGACATAAGTAATTTGTTTAAAGCCTATCCTGCGATAAGAGAAACCATTGAGTTTTACCTATTATATAGAGACATCCCGGGAATATTTGGCTACTTGGCTAAGTGCGTAGGTTGCGTAAGTCTTGGCGCAGGTAGCCATTGGTTTGCCTACAAGCGGCTGATGGATATTGGCAATGAGAAGTTTCTTATATTAACGGATTTAGTAGATAAAGTTTTTGAAATAGCTCCTGATGGTTCAATTGAGACTCGGGATGCCGATGAAACCTCCAGAATAGTAGCAGAGGATACCGGAAGATTTAGGGACATCAGTAATGACCAGATAGCTATATTTACAATCAACGGCAAAGAAATAATATTATCTTATGAACAGGTAAAAAGAGGAGTTTTCATCAAGAATGGCGAAATACTTGAAGGTGACATTGAAGGTGCAGACATATATGTAAAAAATTCTATTATTCAAGGGTGTACTCTTAAGAATAAGAGTGTATTATTACCCGGTTCAAGAATTATTAACAGCGTACTTAACTATGCTTCCGGTAAAATAGTGGCAGAGAATTCTTATATAGAATCCACAACAACCATCTTCCTCTACGCTAAGAATAGCGTTGTCCATAAGGTTATATCTAACCGTCCAGAGCTTAAAGCAGAAAGAGAACTAATCTCAGATGTTTATCGCCCAGACATAAATACAGGTATCTTTCCTGAAGGCCAAACAAGAATGCGCGTAAAGGTAAATTATGATCCCAAGCAAGATAAGGAAACTTTTGACGAAAGCGGCAAATATACTTTCCATCAGATTCGCGAGATGCCTTGCAATAGAACTCTAAATGATACCATAGAAGCGAACCTAAGAAATGAGGTATTGCGCGATATTATCCAACCCCACGCACCGAATCAAAATCAAGATAATCCTGACCCTGCCAAGCCCCGCCCTGGCTTTACCGAAGAAGATGTAATCAAAGAAGCCACCCAGATTATCACCTCAGGCCAAGTTAATACCTTTGCTATCCTTACACTAAATGACCCAATGGTGCAAGAGATTTTACGTTACTACGAATTAACCAATCAGCTTGATAAAACTACAAGGCTCAAAGCCATCGTTGAGACTGGACATTTAAGGGCAGGACCCATGCAGACCGCGTATGGTGCAAATGTCTTAGGTTACATCATCATTGCTACTAATGATAATCCTAATCCCTCATCAGTATTGATACATGAGAATAACGAAGGTACACACCAAGAAAACCTTGAAGCAGAAAGGAGATTTGTATTCTTAAGTCAATTTCAAATAACCGGTAAGCCTAGAGAGGGCTTTACTAAGACCGATGTTATCACTGAAGCAAGACATATTATTGAATCGGATCAGATGAGTAAATTCTGGATCATCATAAAGGATGACTCCATGTATAGGACAGTAGAAAGGTATTACCGTAATTACGAGCTTCTTGATCATGAATATAGGTTATGGAGCTTAGTAGATCGGGAGTATTTAAGAATAGGGTATTTGAAGACAGCTTACGGAATAAAAATGAGAATAGATGGCCAAACATGGATACTCGTTGCCATCAATGATAACCCTGATCCTGCTTCGGTGCTGGTGTATTTGAATAATGAGGGAACGCATGAAAAAAACATTGAAGCAGAAAATGAATTTCAATCCTCCCTTAATAAATACACACGCATTGACATTTATAATTCGCTTAGGTGTCCTCCAGATCCAGAAACAATGTCAAAATGTGAAAAGAGAATAGGACAATTATTACCGTTGGTTCCTTCGATAGTTTTAAATTCTGGAAAAGTTCAAGGGATAAAAATAGGAGATGGGGATATGGGGTGTAGTGGTTCATATGATGGTATAACCATTTCGATTTATCTTAACACTGTTGTGACTATTGTTGATGAGACTAAAGCTAAGAAGTTTAATGAGGTTTTATTCCATGAATTTGGTGAGGTATTTCTTGACTTATTGAACTCGATAGACAAAGAGAAGTTGGAATCTTTGTATCGAAAATTATGTTCAAAAAATGACAGATTTTATTCTTTTGAAAGAGAGTGGAGTCGGTGCTCTTTTTGGTCAGACCAGTTTATTTGTGATTTCTTTATGCATTATATCTTGTATCCTAATCGATTAAGAGCATTTATAAATTCTCAAAAGTCTCCGGAAGATAGGGAAACTCTATGGGAAATTTATAATTTTTATAAGTCTAAATTAGAAAGGGAATATTCAGAAGATATTTCTATCATTTCATCTGATTTATTAAACAATGATTATGCCAAATCTCGAAAAGATTACACCGTTTCTACCAGCGAACGTCCAGACAGAACCACATCTACGCCGGATGAGATAAATAGAGTCTTCCGAGGGGCAAATCTCTCTGGATTTGCCATTATGGATAAGTTTTTCATAAACCAAGCAACCAATGCCTTAAAAGGCGAAAATCAGACAGCCAAACTCTTACAGAAATTAGCCTCAAATCAATCCCGCGCACCGAATCAAGAGGATAGGACTCACAACATTACCGCCCAATCTCAGCTTGAAGCCCCAGTTAAATACTCCTTTGCCAAGCCATTTGAAGAAGAGTTTTGGGATCTTGAAAGGGATATAGACACTATAGTTCGATTCCTTGAAGACTCGGGAAAGATTAATGGCCCACCTGAAGGATTTGATACAGAAACATTTGCCCTTGCCTACCGCAAGAAGGGACAGATGCATTGGGCAGAAGGTTTAACCGAACAAGATGTAAGAGAAGCAATCCAAGCATTAACCCGCCAAGGAGAACTCCACTTTGATGAAGAAACCATCATTACCCACATCAAAGCCCACAAATCCAAAGCCACAGAGCCGGAAGCCATAAGAGCGCAGGTAGAAGAATTCGCAAAACAAGCTCAGCGTTCCCATCTTGCTGGATGGATTAAGCAACAAGTAGGTATGGAATGGGATAATTTAAAGATTGATGGATGCGATATTGAAAAGGATAAATTTATAAGCGTTATATCGGAATCGTTATTGGCAGTGGTCAAGAATAGACAAGAGGCGAAGATAGGAATTGAGTTATTATTTAGTAGAATAAAGACACGGATTGAAGAAAAATTTGAGCCTGGTGGTGACCATCATGCTTATGGGTATTCCGGCTGGTATGGTTATAAGTATGCAGTAAGATTTGGAACAACAGATATGGCTTTGGATCTTGCCAAAAATCCTACTGAGCTTCGCAGACTCATTAATGAAAAATTAACTTCTCGGCAGCAACCCCGCGCACCGAAGGAAACAACCCACTCTATCACCGCCCAGTCTCAGTTTGATGCGCCAGTTAAATACTTCTTTGCTAAGCCGTTTGAACAGGATTTTGTAAAGCTTGGTGAAGATATAAAAGCTATAGTTCAGTTCCTCAAAGATTCCGGAAAGATTCATGGCCCACCAGGAGAATTTGATGCTGAGACCTTTGCCCTTACCTATCATAAAGATGGAGAAATGCACTGGGCAGAAGGTTTAAGCGAGGACATAGTAGGAACTGCAATTGATGAATTAGTTATCGAATTAGCCCGCCAAGGAAAACTCCACTTTAGCAAAGCAACCATCCTTATCCATATAAATAAGCACGAGCAGCAACCTGATGATGAATTAGCCATAAGAGCCCAGGTTGAGGAGTTTAAGAAAAATAGAACCGTCCCCAATTCCAATTCTGCAGTCCCCAATTCTGCACTAACTATATTTCTGGGATACATCTATCTTCTCCAAGCCAATTATCGTTATGTTAAAGGACAATATAGCCAAAGTATTGATACTGCCCAGTATGGCGCCTCTTTGCTGAAA
>JAGUXD010000051.1 GCA_020062035.1 Candidatus Brocadiia bacterium
GATATTGAGGCACGTCGGAACACAGAGATAGATTTTCTTAACAAGAAGATAGTGGAATATGCTAAAGAAAAGAATATTGAGGTTCCTTGTAATGAAGTTCTTGTAAAACTTATTAAGGGGATAGAGAAATCATTACAAACTTCCAAAGAGGCCGTTCAGAAATGAATTTTTGAACCTATCTATCCCGCTGAGGCAGGATGCCCGCTTCGCCGCCGCCCCCATTAACGTCTTGACCGGGGTGCACGGAGATTAGGAACAAGTTTTTCTCTTTTTCGTGAGGTGTTTTCCTCCATAACCTTTCTTGCCTGTTCTAAATAAGGAACCTGAAAGACCGCGATGGCGCGTCCAGCCGAACCCCCAGTAGTGCAATAGGCACATTCAATATTTATATGTGAACGATTTAGTTGCTCTGCAAGACCAGCAAATGCGCCGGGACGATTGGGTATCTCTACTGCAATTACATTGTTTTCAATTACCACAACATCAAACCGTTTCAAAACGGTTCTGGTTAAATCTGGTTTCTCAACGACCATCCGCATTATATCCTGCCCGCCGGAGTTAATGATTATTAACGCTTTAATATTAATCTTTTCGTTTGCTAAACCACGGGCGATGTTTGCTAATACGCCGGGCTTATTTACGCCCGAAACACTAAATTGTTTTTCAATCTGTGTCATCTTTTACTCCTTTCAACATTATTATTCTATCATATCAATTATATAAAATCAAGAAAAACATCTTTTTATCGCATAAGCGTTCCGACAGGCCTCCGGTGATGGTTTATAAATAGAGCCGGTTTCTAAATAATCAAGTCCTGGACATTGGCGACAATATAGCAAAAGTTCACATCTGTAACATTGCTTTTTCTTGCTTATGGAATACCGACGAATCCGATTCAATAATCTTGAGTTCCGCCAGATTTTTTCAAAAGAACTATCAAGAATATTCCCACTGCTACAAGGCATCTGAATACAGGGATATACATCACCATAGGAATTGATGGCACAAGAAGAACGGGCAAAAGAACAAGGATAATAATAAGACTGATGTTGGATTTGAGCCGAAGTATGTAGTTTTTTATAGACCATTTCTAGGTCTTCATCTGACAGCCGTGATTTGGTTGGAAACATATTACCATCATCACGTGGGGTAATAATCGGGTCTATATCATAAGAAACATTCAATTCCCGAGATAATTTGAGCATCCTTGATAAATCGGCAATATTTTCTTTCATCAGAATATACTTAAAACGGATATTCAGTCCGGCTTCTTTTAATCTTTTTACACCTTCTATACTTCTTTCGTATGAGTTTTCGGTTTGGGTAATATAATTATGGATTCTGGCATCTGCGCCATAAATACTGATATGCACCTGCATTATACTCAAAGAAAATAATCTCTTGGCTATTTCTTTTGTGATAAGAGTGCCGTTAGTAAAGATTTGCAATGCCATATTAGCATTGATTGCCTTCTGGCAGATTTCAAGAAAATGAGGGTGTATTAATGGCTCCCCCCCAGAAATAGTAAGAAAAAGACAACCTGTCTTATGTAATTCTTCTAATAAATCCCGAATTCTTAAAAGAGACATTTCTTTTCGCTGGGGATATTCCACTCTATAACAGTGCCGACAATTAAGATTACAATGACGCGTCAACTCCAACAGGACCGACAAAGGAATTAAAGATTCGTCTGCTTTTGTCGTTATTTCTTCTATAATTAAAGGTTCCATATGAATACCCACTTCTTACGCCTCTGGGGTAGGGGACTTTTCAGATATTTTTATTAGATGATTCTCTAAAAGTGTCTCAAGAAACTGAGGAATTTCTCTTTGAGCAACGGCTAAATCCACCTCGTATTCTTCTGCCACTGAGTCTACTATTTCATCAAGCGAGGGTTTTTTATCCAGATACTCCCAGATATAAGAACCAACTTCATTCAGTTGATGAAGAAGCCGGTCCTTAGTGTCCACGATTACTACACTGTCTTCAATTCGTTGAAAAGGAAAATATGTTCTTTCTATTAAAGTGTTTGATTTTAGCATTTAATGCCTCCTTGTTATCTGCCATGGGATTAAACAAAGTGAAACAAATAATTTCAGGAAATTAGTTAAGTGATTTTCTACAGAGAACATTTTATTATTTCTGATAATACTCACCACTTTACCTGAAAACTTTTCTGATTTCATTCGTTCGATGTATGAAAGAGAATCTCCTTTAAGAACCAATCTCCTCTGATAAAAGTCTTTCCAGATTAAACGATGGACACATAATCGTTTATCTGCGAAGTGGAAACCAACCGCAACGACATCACCTACTTTCGTATCTTCAAGAAAACAGGGTTTTATCAAAATATAATCACCGTTCCTGATAAAAGGGCGCATACTGCTTCCTGAGACTCTGATAACTAAATTATTCATTCCCATTTTGAATAACTTTTTTCATTATTATTTGGTAAGGCGTATTTTTTTTAAGGAATATCTGGTAAAAAGGAATCTTCAGTAAGATACGGCTAATAAGCCATAATAGTTTTTGAATATCTTTATTCTGATTCCCAAAGAACAAAGTCAATTTAAGTAATCTTCTTATTGCCTGTAATGGAGGAATTTCTTTCAGCATCTTCTTTCTGTCGTCATATTTATTTTTAGCGAGGAAGAATATACCCTGTAATTGAGAGGAAATAGGTTGACCCGGCTTCTGGAATTCGCCCCAGAAAGGAGTGCTTATAATATAAACCTTTTTATTTTGTATTCTTATGGCGACCAATTCATCGCTTAACAGGTCTGAATAAGGGGCTTTTTTCGCTAATGTCGTCTTACCGCTTCCACTTGCACCGGGAAAAAGATACCCTCTGTTTTTATAACGAACCGCACAAGCGTGAATTAAAAAACCGCTTTCTAATATTAGTAATTGAGAAAAAAGTAACCTGAGTAAGGTATCAAAATTATAAATATTTTCTTCTACTATCCCTTTACCACACCAGAGTCCGTTTTTTCTGGATAATCTACACTCAAACCCCTCGCCTTTTACTAATAATCTCTTATTATGGCCGGTGATTGAAGGAACAATATTTGAGTTACAATAAGAGGATGTACGAATGCTTAAATCAATATTTATCTTATCTAGATCAGATAAAAATCTCTGATATCGCTCTTTAATTTTATTGTAGAATCCAGGGTCAGATTGAAGATTTATTTTAGAGTGAATCCCACAGATATTAAGAGAGAAAAGAGCCATATTTTCTGAATAGTTTATGAAGTTTTCAGTTTTCTCAGGCATGCGGCTGTAGTGAGTTTGGTTTTTCCGCAAGCCAGAGCGTTTCCTTCAAAGATTTTTTCAGTGCGAATACGAGGCGTTTGATACCGCTTTTTACCCTTTGATTCCTTTTTATTTTTGGTCATCTTTTTCCTCCTTTTTTTTGGAGTTATTGATGGAGTTAATAATTTTTATGGATTCTAAAGCTGATTGACGAACCCGTTCTGATGTATCCGTCTCTGCCACTTTCTGAAGAATCTCAACAAAATTACGGTCGTTCAATCTGCCCAAAGCCCAGGCAGCGTTTTCTCTAACAAAATGACCATGGTCTTTCTCAAGTAATTCCACAAATAAATCAGCCAGGTCAATCTGGCACATTCTTCCTAATACTCTGGTTGAGAAAGCCCGAACCCGTTCATTTTCACCCTCTAATACTAATTTACGCAAGAACGGGATTGCCTCATTTCCATATGATTTAATAGAAAGGTCTAATTGTTTAATCTGCTGAATATTCTTGGTGATAATTGCCTGTCGCCAGGTATTTATCAATTGGCCGAGTTGTCGTTCTCTGGACGCTACGGTTTCGTCTTTAGGAAAATCCGTCTCTGCCTTGCTCTTATCTGGCGATAGAGTATTCGGATAATCACTGAGTGGATGTGGAGAGGCAATATTTTCATCATTAGTTTTTATATATTGAATTCCCTGTTTATCCGATAATTTAGAAGTTTTCCCGGACGGTTTGACTTGGGAATAAAGATAGATAAAAAATATTATCGCACAGGCACAAATGAGAAAAGAACCGATTATCATTATCCTTTTATAACTCATTATTATATTATATCATCACCTGTAAAAACTTCAAGTTTTCTTGACTTGGTTATATGAAAGATAGTATAAATCTTGGGATTTTTTATTACTAATAAAAAGGAGAATAAATATGTTAGGTTCAATTATCGGTAGTAAAGATAAGGTGTTTTATGATTTGTTTGAAAAGGCGGCTGTTCGTATCTGTGAAGGAGCAAATACGTTATATAATTTTCTTGTTGCCATTGGTAATAAATCGCCTGTTAACATTACCGAGGAAGCCAAAAAGATAAAGGATATTGAACATGCCTGTGATACGATTACCCACGAGACTATAGAAACGCTTAACCGAACTTTTGTTACACCAATTGACCGGGAAGATATCCATCTTTTAATTACTAAAATGGACGATATTATGGACCTGATGGATAGTGCGGCCAGTCGTATCGCACTGTATAAAATAGAAACTATTACTCCAGAAGCAGTTTCTTTTGCTGAAATATTGAAAAAGGGATGTGAAATCCTCAAACATAGTATTAACAGTATGAGGCATATAAAAAATTACCGCGAAATTATTTCTCACTGTGTCCAGATTCATACATTAGAAAACGAAGGCGACCAACTGCTTCATAAAGCAATGGTAAATCTCTTTGAAAAAGAAAAGGATAATCCTATCTATGTAATCAAATGGAAAGAAATCTATGAGAATCTGGAAGTTGCTACAGACCGTTGTGAAGATGTTGCTAATATCATTGAAGGCATCGTCCTTAAGTATGCTTAGTGGTTTTGTGTCTTTGTGGTGAGATAACTATGGAAATTTCATTCGGACTAATTATCGTTCTTTTACTGATTCTCTGGGCGGAGTTTGTCAACGGCTGGACCGATGCGCCCAATGCCATTGCCACGGCCGTATCTACACGGGTGCTCTCTCCTATTCAGGCCGTGACAATGGCCGCCACCTTAAACTTGGCCGGCGTATTATTAGCTGGCACCGCGGTAGCAATGACCATCGGCAAAGGTATTATTGACCCCTCAGTGGTAAATCTGACTACGATTGCCGCCGGAATGTTAGGAATTATTATCTTCTCTACCGTGGCTTGGTATTTTGGATTACCGACCAGCGAGTCACACGCTTTAGTTTCTGGCTTAGCCGGGGCCGGGTTGGCCCAATTCGGTACATCTGCGCTAATTTGGGCCGGTTGGCAAAAAGTGTTAATCGGGTTATTATTTTCTACTTTTCTCGGATTTATCAGCGGACTGGTTTTGATGCTTATTATTTATCGGATTTTTGCCAGAGTCAGAGTACACCTATCTACCGTGCGGGGATTATTTAAGAAATTACAGATATTTTCGTCTGCTTTCGTATCTTTCAGTCACGGGACTAACGATGGGCAAAAATTTATCGGCGTATTTGTCCTTGCGCTCACCTTAGGGGACGTTATCCCGATGGAAACTTTCAAGGACAAATCATTTCAGGTGCCTTTCTGGATTATTCTTACCTGTGCTTTAACAATGGGGGTAGGTACCTTTATCGGTGGCTGGCGGATTATTAAGACAATGGGATTCGGGATAACCAAACTTGAGCCGGTCCATGGCTTCGCCGCAGAGACCGGTGCGGCGACGACCATTGAGTTAGCCAGCCGATTGGGTATTCCCCTTTCTACGACGCATACGATTAATACCGGGATAATGGGTGTGGGTTCAACCAAACGATTCTCGGCCGTCCGCTGGGGAGTAACCAGACAGATTGTGACGGCATGGATATTAACCTTTCCGTGTTGTGGACTAATTGCCTTCCTGACTACAAAATTAGTCATCTGGTTTAGCTGAGATTATGTTCTCCAGATTAAATAGACGGCTGAAGAAAATAAATCTGAAGCATATTTTCCTATGAGTTGTGTGGACATCCGCATTAATATCGGTGTATATCTATTTATAATAGTAGGAATCCACCACCCCGAAAGTATTCGGGGTCCTATTTCCCACTGTGTCTGCCTCTGGCAGGAGACGGATAATGAAAGTTCTAAAATTCGGTGGTGCAAGCATTAAAGATGCTAACTCCTTAAAACAAATCGCTCAGATTATCAAAGCCACTAAAGGTCCTAAAGCCGTTGTTCTTTCTGCCTTTAATGGTATAACGGATAAATTACAGGGTTTTATCAGCCGAATTTCAACAAGGCGATTAAATACAAAACACATTCATCGTTTTATATCAGACCTGAAAAATCATCATCTACTATTTCTTAGATATCCCCTGCCCCGGAATAATGGGCACGATAAAAATGCCATTGATAATCATTGTAGAGAGTTAGAACGGTTACTTTATGGCTTGACTTATATTAAGGAAGTATCAGAACGATGGCAGGATTTAATATTAAGTTTTGGTGAAAGGTTATCTGTAGTTGTTGCATCAGAAATTCTTTCTCAGATAGGTGTTCATACTAAAGCCGTAGAATCGGATAAAATCGGACTTCTTACTGACGGCTATTTCGGTAAGGCATCAGCCATATTACCAATCGCCAGAAATAACCTTCGCAAAAACCTATTGCCTTTGATAAAGCGAAATATTGTCCCGGTAATTACAGGTTTCTTCGGTGTTGATAAACAGGGTAGAACAACCACTTTTGGAAGAGGCGGAAGTGATTACTCAGCCGGGATTGTATCTTATGCGCTTGATGCGGACTGCTTAGAAATCTGGAAAGATGTTGACGGATTTATGAGCGCCAATCCTGCTCTTATTTCTCACGCACAATTGATAAAACAACTATCTTATAAAGAAGCGGTTGAACTTTCTTATTTCGGAAGCACAGTCCTTCATCCTAAAACCGTTGAACCGGTCCTCCTAAAAAATATACCTATCATTATTCGTAATACCTTCTCGCCTGATGGGAAAGGCACTGTTATACATTATTATAAACCGACAAAGGCAAATAAACCAATTATAAAAGGGATTACTTATGAGACAAATATTGGTCTTATCAAGGTTCACGGATTCGGTGCAGGGTTTGGCTATAAAACCGAAGTAATTCACGAGATTACTGAACGATTATTGGCGAAAAATATCAATATCAAAACGATTATCTCGGCTCCTTCTGGAATCGGATTAATTTTAGGCAGGGAAGATTTTGAATCGGGCTATAAGGTTCTTGATGAAATCCGCCAAGGCGGACTCACCGGAATAGTCTCTGGTTTTGAGAAAATAAAAAACCGTGCCCTTATTGGGACAATCGGAGAAGGTGCAACAAAAACTAAAGGTTTAGCCGCAAGGGTTTTCCGGACGCTTTCTGCAATTTCTGTAAATATAGAAATGATTTCTGCTGGCGCATCTTCGTCCGCGGGCTATTTTATTATCAACCAGAAAGACCTTAAGAAAACCGTCAGAACACTCTATAAGGAATTCTTTAACTAATTATGTTAGATGAAAGTAATGTTTTTATAAAAAAGTTTATCTTTGCGCTGTCCGGAGCACTTGGCTTATTAAGCCAACGTATCAGCAAGCACCATCAGAGGGTTACTCATATCTGCCTTAATTTAGCCAATAAAGTGAAACTAAAACATACAGATAAAACAACGCTTTTCTATTCGGCTTTATTACACGATATCGGCGCTTTTTCATCACAGGATAAATTGGATATTATGAATTTTGAATATATAAATTATCAACCCCACTGCGAGGCAGGGTTTCAATTACTCAATAAGGTTGAAATCCTTCGCGAGGCAGCCACTATCGTCCGTTATCATCACGACAACTGGGATGGGGTAAATAACTCCGGCTTAAATAAAGATGCTATACCACTTTTAAGCCAGATAATTCATTTAGCAGACCGAATAGAAGTGCTTATCAATGACCAGGAAGAAATACTTGCTCAAAACAAACGCATTACCAAAAGGATTGTGTCTTTGAGTTCCATCTGGTTTAATCCAATTTTAGTAGAGACATTTCAGAAAATCGCTTCTCGTAAGATATTCTGGGTCGGGCTTATGCCTGAATTTGTTGATACTATTGTAAATGAATTTGCACCTGAGGACGAACGAAAGATAACAATTGAAACAATGATAGAAATCGCTCATGTATTTGCACAGGTCGTGGACTACAAGAGTCACCATAGCAGAACCCATTGTAGCCGGGTTACAGAAATTGCCCTTAAATTAGGTCGGGGCTTGGGCTTAAGCAAAAGTAAACTGCAGAAACTCTGGATTTCCGCGCTTCTTCACGACCTCGGCAAATTATCTATCCCTGATGAAATCCTGGACAAACCCGCCTCTCTTACTTATAATGAGTATAATATTATCAAAATGCACCCCTATTTTACCTATCGGATTTTGATTGCCATACCGGGCTTTGACGAGGTTGCACAATGGGCATTTTTTCACCACGAACAAATTAACGGTGGTGGCTATCCGCTCGGAGTTGACGCGGATAATATCCCTCTGGGAGCAAGAATCATCACCGTTGCTGATCAATTCTCTGCGCTAACCGAAGACCGTCCTTATCGGCATAAATTATCCTCTGATGAAGCCATCAAAATCATGGAAGAAAACGCCAGATGGCAGATGATTGACAAAAAGATATTAGATATTCTCAAGCAGATAATCACCAATAAAAAATAATCATTCTTAAACTTCCTCTTCTTCAGATATGATTTCTTCCTTTGCAATTGCGTCGGGAGGTTTTTGGAGTGATTTGGTGTTCTTGCATTCAGGATAGCCCGTGCAGGCAAGAAACCGCTGTCGCCGTCGGTTCACTTTCACAACTATTGGCTTCCCACATTTTTCACAGGTCTCGGTCATCCGGTTTTCTTGAGGTAATGAGGTCCGGGGTTTTAGCGAAACCGTGTATTTGCATTTCGGATATGATGAGCAAGCCAGAAACTTCCCGAAACGAGACCACCGCTCCACTAAAAAACTATCGCACTTCTGACATTTTTGAGAAGTCAGGTTATCTTCTTTTTCGTTAGTCATTTCTCTTTCTGCTTTGTCTAAATCTTTCATAAACGGCTCGTAAAACTCCGCCAACGTCTCGGTCCAGACCTTGCGGTCTTCTTCAATCAAATCCAATTCTTCTTCTTTCTGGGCGGTAAATTGGGCGTTAAGAATATCATCAAAAAATGGCATCAGTTTATCGTTCACTAAAGTTCCTAAGTCTGTAGGAATAAGTTGTCGTGTCTGTTTTATGACATAACCTCTTTCCTGAATAGTAGAGATAATCGGCGCATATGTTGATGGTCTGCCGATTCCGTATTTTTCAAGGGTCTTGACCAGCGATGCCTCGTTGTAACGGGGTGGCGGCTTGGTAAATAACTGCGACAGAGTGATATTTGCCTGTGTCAGTTTCTCATTCTCTTTAAGCGCAGGTAATAGTTGCTCTTCAGGTTTATAGAGTATCAGAAACCCCTTAAATAATAGGCGGTGTTCACTTGCCCCGAAAACGCATTTCTGCACGGATAATCTCTCGGCAAGCAGGTTATTTTCTACGGTCTCATCCAGGATACCGAGTACCTTTACAAGCAGTGCTTTGTCCACGGGGTCTTTACCTAATTCTTCCAATATATTCATGGCAGTAATCTTATCCTCTTTATTCTTGTTGAGGATAGTTATTATCTTGCCTATAAGCTCTTTGGCTTGCTGCGAAACAGTTCCTTTGGACATTAAGTCCTCAGTCCAAACCTCTAAACTTTGAAGTATATTCTCTGCGATAATATTTTTCTTCTTATCGTTGGAGAATACGGATAAATCAATGCCGGATGATAAGGTTGCCTCTATTTCCACGGTCTTATTGTGCCAGAGAGCCGGTTTCATCTGGGTTGCTACAAATCTCCTCCAGATGATGTTATAGAGTTTATACTGGTCGTTGTTGAGATACTGCCTGATGCTATCCGGCGTCTTGGAGAGATAAGTGGGTCTTATTGCCTCGTGTGCCTGCTGGGATTGTTTGCTCGGTTTATAATGACGTTCTTCAGGATGAAGCAGATTCTCTCCGTAATTGGCTATAATAAAATCCCTGCATTCCTTGATTGCCTGATTGCTGACCCTGACCGAGTCGGTTCGCATATAGGTGATCAGGGCGGTCGGTCCTTCGGGCAACTCCACGCCTTCATATAACTGCTGTGCAATGAACATTGTCTTTTTCGGGCTGAAGTTTAGCCAATTAGAAGCCATCTGCTGCAGGGTGCTGGTAATAAACGGCGGCACAGGATATTGGTAGTCCTCTTTTACTGTAATAGAAGAAACAATAAAACTACTCTTAAGCAGACGCTCAACCAGTTTCCTTGCTTCTGGTTCAGCACCGAGCCAGACCTGACTATTACTATCCAATGGGCTTCCGATTTTTACATCGTTGAGTCTGATAAGCAATGCTGATATGGTTTCTTTACCGTTTGCTAACTCAACCGTGATTTTATAGTATTCCCGTGGTTTGAAAGCAGTTATTTCTTTTTCTCTTTCTACCAGAAGCCGCAGTGCTACAGATTGGACCCTGCCTGCTGATAAACCTCTGGTTATCTTTTTCCAGAGAAGAGGCGAAAGTTTATAGCCCATAATGCGGTCAAGAAGCCGTCGTGCCTGTTGGGCATTGACAAGACTCATAGAGATTTTACGTGGTGTCTTAAATGCATTGCGAACCGCAGAAGAAGTAATTTCGTCAAAACTAACCCGCCATACCTTTTCTTGTCCTATGTTCAACGTCTCAGAAAGATGCCAGGCAATCGCCTCGCCTTCTCTATCAGGGTCAGTGGCTAAATACACTGCTTTTGATTTCTCCGATGTCTTCTTTAGTTCCTGCACTATCTTGGCTTGCCTTTTAATCAGTTGATAAACTGGCTTAAAATTATCACGGGGGTCCATGCCAAATTTGGTTTTAGGTAAATCACGGATATGGCCATAAGATGATTTAACGATATAATCACTGCCGAGAATTTTACTGATGGTCTTAACCTTGGCAGGTGACTCCACAATAACTAATGATTTCTGTTTAGTCGTCTTCATCTACATCCCATTCTTCAGAAGGAAGACTCTGCATCCAGGCGTCTTCTTTCTGCATCTCTTGCTTTTTTCTTTTAGTCCTTAAAAGAAGAATAAAAAACACCACA
>JAGUXD010000189.1 GCA_020062035.1 Candidatus Brocadiia bacterium
AGGGGGGAATACTATCCCATACGCCTTTACTACTGCTTAATCTACCGCTTAATCTACTGCTTAATCCACTGCTTACTTCACTGCTTACTTCACTGCTTACTGGACTGCTTAATCTACTGCTTCCTCTTGTGCTTACCGCAGTACTTACCGCAGTACTTATCGCAGTGCTTACTTTATCTCTTACTCTACTGCTTACTGCCCCGCTTACTCTACTGCTTAATCTATGGCTTACTCCACGGCTTATTCTTGGGCATACAAATCCTTATCTTTTGCAATAGAGGAAATATAGATATTTTTATAAAAATAATCTGTGTTCTTACAGGATAAATAATCTGTGGTTTTTCTTGACAGATATGATTTTTTGGATTAGGTTATAAATATGGAATTAAATAATAAATCAGCCATAGTTACAGGCGGGAGTGTCGGGATAGGAGCCGCAATTGCCCTGGATTTGGCACAGAACGGTGTTAATGTTGCTATCAATTACCGCAAACACATTGATGAGGCAAACAAAATCGTAGAGCAGATAAAAAAAATGGGCAGAAAGGGTATTGCTATCCAGGCAGATGTCATCTCTTTTGCTGATGCAGAAAAGATGGTTCAGACTGCCTTGAAGGAATTTGGACGGCTTGATATTCTGGTAAATAATGCCGGTATCAATCAGGATGCGGTTGTCTGGAAGATGACCGAAGAGCAATGGGATAGTGTGATTGAGATTAATCTAAAGGGGTGCTTTAATTATATCCGCTCTGTTACACCAATCTTCAAAAACCAGAATTATGGTAAAATCGTCAATATCACATCTATTAATGGTTTAAGAGGTAAATTCGGACAATCAAATTATTCGGCTTCCAAAGCAGGTATTATCGGATTAACCAAATCAGTTGCCCGCGAATTGGGTAAATTTAATATCAATGTAAATGCGGTCGCACCGGGCTTGATTGAGACAGATATGGTTGTTCATAGTCCGGAAGAGGTAAAACAGAAGGCACTATCTGAAATCGTATTAGGCAGAATCGGTAAACCAGAAGAGGTCGCCTGGGTCGTGACTTTCTTATGCTCTGATAAAGCCCGTCATCTCACTGGTGAGGTAATCAAAGTGGATGGCGGACAGTATATATAATTCGGAATCCGTCATATCAAATTTCCCCGAAAGTATTCGGGGTCCTATTTCCCACTGGGTCTGTGATGCCAGAGGTCGCCTGCGGAGACCGTAGGCATGACCTCTGGCATGAGACGGATATGGGGTAATAAGAGTTGATTTATGGATTACAAAAATATTAAGTATCAATTCTCAGACGGGGTTGCCCGTATAACCATGGCCCATCCGCCTCTTAATATCCTTAATATTGAGATGATGAAGGATATTAATAAGATATTAGAAGGGTTATTGGATGAGAAAGGGTTAAAATTATTAGTATTTGATGCAGAAGGCAAGGCGTTCTGCGCCGGTGTAGATGTTGCTGAGCATATGGGGTCTGCTGCAGTTGAGATGCTCAAGGTATTCCACGAGATATTTAGGAACCTGATAAAACTAAACCGTCCTACATTAGCAGTGGTCAACGGTGCGGCATTAGGCGGAGGTTGTGAACTAGCAATCTTCTGCGATTGTATCATCGCTTCAGATAACTCTAAATTCGGGCAACCTGAAATTCAGGTCGGGGTCCTTCCGCCGATTGCCTGTATGGTCTTACCTCAGATTATTCCGCGGTCCAAGGCAATGGAACTACTTTTAACAGGGTGTTTTATTAGTGCACAAGAGGCGCAGGATATTGGATTGATTAATAAATGTGTTGCGCAGGATAAATTAAAAGAAGAAGAGAGAGAATTTATAAATAAGATTACAAAACTAAGCGCATTGGTACTTGGATATACTAAATTGGCCGCATTAAAGAAACAGCAGAAGACGTTTATGGATTATCTTGCAGAAATTGAGGATATCTACTTAAATCAGTTAATGAAGACAGAAGATGCCAATGAGGGCTTAAAGGCATTCATGGAAAAGCGAAAGCCAGAATGGAAGAATAAATGAAACCGTGTTTGACGAATAACATTGATAAGGAGTTTTTAGTATGATAGAAATGTTTAAGGAGTGGTGTGATGCAAGACACGAATATGCCAGAGAATGGAAACAGAAAAACCCAAAAGGTAAAGTTATCGGGTATTTTTGCACTTATGTGCCGGAGGAGATTTTATACGCGGTAGATATTTTACCTGTTCGTATTTTAGGTAGTCACGAACCGCAGGATGTAACCGAGCCACATATCTTTGGGATGTATTGTCCTTTCTGTCGTGATTGTTTAGCCCAGGGCTTGAAAGGTCGCTATGATTATTTGGACGGGATAATGATTGCTCAATCCTGTCTTCATATCCGCCAGGCATTTACTTCATGGCAGTTGCATATTCCAGTTGGATGGAGTTATTATCTGCCGATGCCGAATAATCTTCAGAGCCGTTTTACCCTGCCATATTTACGAGGTGAATTAGAGACATTCAAGAAATCTTTAGAAAAATGGCTTGGTAAAAAGATTAGCGATAGTGATTTAGACAAGGGTATAGAAATAATGAATCATAATCGCGGTTTAATGAAACAGGTTTATGAAACGAGGAAACAAAATAATCCTCCTCTCACAGGTTTAGAAGCAATGTATATTGTGGTTTCTAATCAGATGATATGTAAAAGAGAACATAGTGTGGCGCTTGAGGAAATGCTTAAAAAGTTACCTCAACGGAAATTGGAACGTGAAACCGGTGCCCGGCTGATGTTAGTAGGTAGCGAAGACGATGACACAGAATTTGTCAGGATGGTGGAATCAGTTGGTGCAACGATTGTAGTTGATGACCATTGCACTGGCTCTCGTTATTTCTGGAATGAGACCAAGAAGGATAATGACCGCTTAAAGGCAATTGCCGAGCGTTATGTTACAAGACCTGCCTGCCCGAGCAAAGATTGGCCCCAGAGAACCCGGCTACCCCATTTACTAAAATTAGCCAGAGAATATAATGTGCAAGGAGCAGTTCTTATTCAACAGAAATTCTGTGACCCGCATGAATTGGATATTCCGGCAACTGATAGAATGTTCAAGGAAAATGATATCCCTACCCTATTTTTAGAGTTTGATGTTACAGTGCCAGTCGGACAGTTTAAGACAAGAGTAGAAGCATTTCTGGAAATGCTGTCACAAGAGGCACTATTTTAGCGAGGGGATTATAATGAATAAATATCCTACGGAACCATTAAAATGCTGGAACAAGGCAAAGGAAATCCGTGAGAATTATTATCGTGACTATGCAACAGCCAAAGAAAATGGGGCTATTAGATGGGCAGGTGGCGCCTGGTCTTTTGGCGCAATTCCTGCCGGATTAGGCGATGATGTCTATTGTCTGACCGGTGAGCCATACGGCGCTTCTATTGCCTGGAATAAAGAATTTGCTCTGGAATGTCAGGAAGCCACAGAGAAAAAAGGTTATGCCAGAGACCTTTGTTCCTATATGCGTAATTATTGGGGCTCTATCATTCTCAATAAGTATCTCTGGGGAGGACCTTTTCCTAAACCGGATTTTATCTGGCAGGACCATATTTGCTGCAGCCACGCTAAATGGTATCAGGTCGCAAGTGAATTAGAAGGCAATATACCTTCATATTGTATTGATGTAGCAGTTGGTCCTGAGGGCGAGGTTAATAAAAATAGGGTTGATTATGTCGTCGGACAGATGTCAGACGGCATCAGCTGGTTAGAAAAAACTACTGGTAGAAAATATAATGACCAGAAATTAATAGAAGCGGTTTATAATGAATGCCTTTCTACCTCGCTCTGGGCAGAGGTCTGCCTGCTTAATAAAACGATTCCAGCGCCTCTGGATGAGAAAACGATGTATTCGTTATATGTCCTTGGTACTTTGATGAAGCACAGCAAAATAGTGGCAGATTTTTATCAGGAATTATTAGATGAGGTAAAAGACCGGGTAAAAAGAGGGATTGCCGCAATTCCCAATGAACGATGCCGGGTAATGAGCGATACACAACCGCCCTGGGCTTTTCTTAAGGTATTCAGATATCTGGAAAAATATGGTTGTGTCTCAATTGGTTCGCTTTATACCTTCGGACTGATTGGACTATGGGAAGAAAAACCTGACGGCACATGGGGCGCCAGAACAACACCCCAGCAAAAAGGTATGAAGATAAAAAACCGTGAGGAAGCACTGAGAATCCTTGCCGAATGGAATCTTGCTAAACCGGAATGGCAACATTTTTATTCACCGCAGTTAAAAAGCGATATGATGATACGGATTGCCAGAGAGTGGAAACTCAACGGTGTGATGTTACATTATAATCGCGGTTGTGAAGGGTTAAGTCTAGGCATCGCAGAAAACCGTCTTGCCCTGCAAAAAGCAGGGTTTCCGGTAATGACCTTTGAAGGTAATATGGGCGATGAACGCGAATTTGACGAAACCAGAACTATGGCACGGATTGATACCTTTATGGAAACATTGGAATTAAAGAAAGTTGAATATACGATGAGTTAAAAATGAGAGATAAAAAATATTACTGTATAGTTTTGTTCCTTGTATTTGCAAGTTTTATTTCTGCAGGATGTGTCTCTTTACCACCGTATCTACCGGCAGAGGAAGAAGCAAAACTTGCCAGAGAAATCAGGACTATTCTTCAGGGAATACCTGACCAACCTGAGGTCTCATTAGAAGGCATTGTTTCAGAATCAGGTTTTATCTGGCCTATAAAAGGTACGATTTTAGAACCCCAAGACCCTTCTTGGATAAATATTAAAGCCCGAGAAGGAGCATCCATTAGAGCGGTCAAAAGCGGAATTGTTACTTTTGTCTCTGATGATGTTGCTGGCTGTGGTAAAACCGCAACTATAAAACATTCAGATGGATTTCTTTCTTTCTATGCATATAATTCAGAGATTCTGGTAAAGAAGAACCAAGTAGTAAAGCAAGGTGATGTCATCGCAAAGGCTGGAACTACTGGCAGAGCAACAACCTCGCAACTTCATTTCAGATTATTTAAGAACGATATCCCTGTAAATCCGTTAAACTATCTGCCTTAAAAGGAGATAAATTATGGATATACAACTGGCAAATGAATTAGCATTGTAATGTTTCAGAGAAAGTGGGACAAAATGGCTCTTTGAAAAGTTTGCGGTTCCTTCCATCGGTTAGTAGAATAAAACCGAGAAAGGAGTGACCTATGCATCGAAAATGGACACCCAAGGAGAAACTATGCAAAACCGATAAAGTTAAGTGCCAAACAAGCCGATTCTTAATATATCCCGCTGTAGCGGGAAGAAAGGAGGATCGGCTATGTCAAAAGAAAGAT
>JAGUXD010000139.1 GCA_020062035.1 Candidatus Brocadiia bacterium
CGATGGCTTGGCTTCATTACGCCATTCTAATGGAAAATTAAGAATAATTATGTGTTGTCTGCCTTTGTGCCATTCGCCTATTAACACAAATCTTTCTCCGCCTCCGACGGATTGGTCTTTTGCCTGAATAATGGGTTTAAGATATTCTGTCTCTTTAGGTGTAAACCTTGTTGTTTGCGGAATCGTTGTAAATATCTCCATATCGCAATAAGCAATCAGAGGCGAGGTGGTATCAATATTGGTGATAGACGGTCTCGCGACATCCCCGGCCCCTGTTATGACCACGGCTCGTTGAGGGAATTCAGCAGGAATTACCTCATTAAAGATATAGATATCGTAGTTCTCTTTAAGATTATTTTCTCCTTGAGTATAATCCACTATGATAAATTCTTGGGATTGTAATGCCTTTACAAGTGGCGGGCTATATTTACCTATAAGTAGCACCTTGATTTTATCATTTACCGGTGGAGTCAGCCACACGGTATTATCAGACATCATCTCATCGTGAATATTTAACTTAATCTTTAGAGGAACTTTCTGTGGCAAATAAATATGCGGGAAAATAACTGAGGTTTCTTCGCCTTTTTTAAGAGTGACTTCTTTATGACTAATGAGTTTTTCTTCCGGAAATAGTGTTATTAAATCAAGAGAGGTTTTTATTATCTTTTCAGAAAGGTAATGGGCCCAGACCTCTTCAGAACCAGATGAGAGAATAGGAAGATAATTTTTAATTGCTATAAAGACATCATAATAATTTTCTTTGTTTTTGCGAGGAATTGCTGAGGCACGGATAATGGCTTTATTATTAGACGGTTGTCCAACTAATATTTCAGAGATTTCATAATGTTTGGGTATTAAACGTGAACGGCCGTTAAAGTCTCTACCAAAAACCCAGTTGTCTGAGCAAAAATATACGCCATAGGTTCCCGACCGTGAAATCAATGACATTATATCAGAAGGAATTTCTATTAAGGTCAGATTTCTAATAGTATCTAATGCCTCTGATTTGGTTAATAATTCTGGTAATCCTTGCTGATGTACAATATAAAAAGAAAAATGACTGTTAGCGGGAAGCATTTCAATTATATTTGTTATTTCATCCTTGAGTAATTCCCAGCGGGTAATGGATTTCTCACCTCTATCATTATAGATACTTCCTAAACTGGCTGAGTTATCTATGGCAAAAATAAAATGAGGTGTGCGGGAAATAACCTTTTCCCAGAGCGGTCTTGCTAATGCAAGAGATAACAAGACCACTGAAAGAATCTGTAACAACAGAAGCAAATATAAATAACTCTTTTTTCTGATGGGTTTTAAAACAAGGAATTGCTCTATCTGTTTCCAGATATAGAGGGTACTGATATTGATTTGTTGAGGTTTCTGGCGGATGTAATGTAGCAAAATAACCGCAGGAATAAATAATAAAGATAATAATCCCAATGGGTTTTCAAGAGTCATATATACTTCTGATAACGTAATCCCGTTTTAGCGGGATAAGGAGACCAAGAAAACTTCGTAACCACAGATAAACACCGGCAAAAATCCGTGTGAATCCTGATTAACACAGATAAAATTGATTTATCCGTGTCCATCTGCCCCGATGTTCATCGGGGTTTTTATACTTTACCCTTAGCGCAACAATTTACCTTTTCTCAAGAGCCGAAGAATGACATCTTCTATAGCCATTGCAGTTGGGATATAAAAATATTTTATATTATGCCTGAGGCAGAAATTATTCCAGTCCTCTGAAAACATCAGAAACTTGTCTTGATATAACGAAAGTGTTTCGGGTTCTACCTGAACGGATTTTTCTTCATCGGTCTCTGAATCTTTTAGCCGATATATTCCTCTAAAATCAGGTAAGGCGTCTGTTTTTGACACGATATGAAAAATATTGATTACGAACCCCCTCTGGTTCAATCTGGCTAATACTGACCTATTATCCCTTTCTGAATTATCAAACAAATCAGACAGAATAAAAATAAAACCTCTCTTAGGGGTGGTTTTATCAAATTTAGTTAAAACACTGAAGAGGTTGGTTCTGCCTGAGGGTTTTATTTTCCGTAAGAATGCGAGCATCTCAAAGAGTTTCTTATCCGATTCAAAGAACGATGAGATATCCTGGATGGTCTCGCTGAATGTAAAAAATTGCACTGGTTGGTTATTGATTAGCCCGACATAAGCCAGAGCCAGAGCCAATCGCCTGGAATGCTCTATTTTTGGAGTGTCTGTCTCATCCTTGCAGTGAGCCAGACGAACCTGTGATGTCATAGAAGTTGAAATATCTAACAGGATATAGATGGGCAGGTTTTGCTCGCTGGCAAATTCTTTGACATAGAGACGTTCCAGACGGGCATAGACATTCCAATCAATATATCTTGGTTCATCGCCAGCGGTATAATCGCGATGACCGGCGAATTCTATTCTTCCGCCCTTTTGTTTTATTGTCCGCTCCCCCACTGTTCCTGAAAACAATGCCTTTTTAGTAAGATACTTCAGTTTTTCTAATTTCCTGATAAAATCTGATGAGAACAAATCCGGTTTATAAGAATTCTTTATTTTCATATACCTCAAGCAATCTTTTTATCTCTGATAGTTTTTCCAATGCTTGTATTGGAGTAAGATTATTCGTGTCAATCTGGTTGAGTGCTTCAATAATCGGGTGGGGAAGCGTAGTGAAAAGCGCTAACTGATTCATATCCGTGGATTTGAGTTTATGGACTCCCCCATCTAATAATGGTTTGCCATGATTATCAAATGCGGATTTTTCTAACTGAATGATGATTTGCCGTGCCCGTTTTATTGTTTCATTCGGAAGCCCGGCTAATCGGGCTACTTGAATCCCATAACTTTTATCCGTTCCACCAGCAACTATCTTACGAGTAAAGATTATCTTGTCGCCCCACTCTTTTACTGCAATATGATAGTTCTTCACAGCAGGTAATACGAGTGCCAATTCTGTAAGTTCATGATAGTGTGTGGCAAATAGGGTTCTACTGCCTAATCGGTCATTGATATATTCACTAACTGCCCAAGCAATACTGACGCCATCAAATGTAGAGGTACCCCTGCCTACTTCATCAAGGATAATCAGCGAACGCGAAGTTGCGTTATTCAGGATGTTAGCGGTCTCATTCATCTCTACCATAAAGGTGCTTGCTCCACGAGTGAGTTCGTCAGATGCACCGACTCGTGTAAAAATGCGGTCAACTACACCAATGGTTGCCTCTTTAGCAGACACAAAACTACCCATCTGTGCCATCAAGACCATCAAGGCAACCTGTCTGATATAGGTGGATTTACCTGCCATATTAGGTCCGGTGAGAATAATCATCCGTTGTTCTTCATTATCTAAATATATATCATTCGGTATAAACTTCTCATCTAAAACCTTTTCCAGAACCGGGTGTCTACCTTCTGTAATCTTGATAATAAATGAGTTATCCACTATTGGAGGGCAATAATTATTTTCACTGGCGACCTGTGCCAGAGAAAGAATGCAATCAACCGTCGCTAATGCCGAGCCGATATTCTGGAGCGCCACGATATGGGTCTCTGCCTCTTTACGCACATGGCAGAATATCTCGTATTCCAATTTCTGGCTTCGCTCTCTGCCATGCAGGACCTGGGTTTCATAATCCTTTAATTCAGGTGTAATATAGCGCTCGGCGTTTTTAAGCGTCTGCTTGCGAATATAATTAGATGGAATCTTTGATTGATGGACATTGGTTACCTCAATATAATAGCCAAATATCTGATTATATCCGACCTTAAGCGAGTTAATACCGGTGCGTCTGATTTCCTCTGCCTGAAATTTAGCGATAAAATCCATTCCTTCTTTACACAGAGAACGAAGTTTATCCAGTTCGCTATTATAGCCGTCTCTAATAATTCCGCCTTCGGTCAGGTCTAATGGCGGGTCGTCAGCAATTGATGTCTCAATAAGTTTCTGCAGTGGTTCTAATGGGTCAAGTCGGGTGAACATCTCTTTGATAATATCGCATACCTTATCAGACAGGACCAATCGGCTCTTGATGAGCGGGATTCTTTGTAGGGTCTTTTTAAGAGCAACCATATCACGGGCATTGGCTCTGCCTGAGCCAATCTTGGCAGAGACCCTTTCTATATCCACGCATTCCTTTAATTCCTTTTGCAACTCGCGCCTTCGGGTAATGTCCTCCACAAAAACCTTTACTCCATCCTGACGGTATTTGATTTGGGCAATATCAGTCAGCCCAGAAAGTAGCCAGTTCCTTAAGAGCCGAGCACCCATCGCTGTCTGGGTTTTATCCAATACCCATAAAAGCGAACCATACGACGTATCATCTTTAGTTATTCCATATCGTTGGGCAGATATAGTTGAAAGTAGTTCCAAGGAAATTTGGGTAGTCCTATCTAAATAAAGCCGGTTATCAGAAGTAACTTGCTCTAATTTGGTGATATATCTTAATGAGTGGCTAATCTTGTGTGGTGCTTGTGTTTGATAGA
>JAGUXD010000153.1 GCA_020062035.1 Candidatus Brocadiia bacterium
AACGAGAAGTCATCAGGCAACAGAATAATCTCATTGCCTGGCGTTGGGTATTTATTCTCATTTTTGTAATCACCCTGTCTATTTCTACACATTATAAGATTGTCCAGAGTCCCACTGCTTTGTATCTCATTGCGGGATTTATTATTCTTTATAATCTTGTAATGAAGTTGCTCATAAAAATATGGGAGATAAAAAGCAGGCAAGGAATTTTTGAGAAATGGCTCACCAGGGGCTATTTCTTGAATCTCCTGCAGGTATTTTTGGACTACAGCACCTATACCGTTATTTTACATTTTACAGGCGGTGTGGAAAACCCGTTTTTCATCGGTTATTTTTTTCATATCGTCATTACAGGAACGGCTGTCCCGCGCAGGTTTGTTCATCTTTATATCCTTTTATCGGTGCTCTTTTTCGGCGGTTTGGTTATAATGGAATATTATCAGGTTGTTTCTCATTATCCAATAACTTTCATTCCTGTATCTCTCTATAATGAAATGAGATATAATTTACTTATTTTCTTTACTTTTAGCGCGGTAATTATGTGTGTTGGTTATGTTGCTTCTAATGCTGGACATCGGTGGCGTGAAAGAGAGATAAACATTATAACAGTGTATGAAGAACTTTTGAGGCAGAAGGATTTATTGGTGGATGAGGAAAAGTTTGGGGTAATCGGACGGTTATCAGCAGGCGTTGCCCATGAACTTAATACACCTCTGGCAATAATTTCTGGTAATGCGGATTTACTGCTTTCAGATAGCAAAGATGACGGGGTAAAAAAGACCCTTAATATTATAAAAGAACAGTCCCAACGAGCGAGCAGGATTGTAAAGTCACTTTCTCAGATGGCAAGACCGAGCAAAATCGTATCAACCGAAGTGAATGTCCATAATGTTCTTGAGTCAGTGCTGGAGTTTCTTGCACCCCAAATTAAGAAGGGTAATGTAGAGTTAATAAAGAAGTTCGTAAGAGAGCCGGTTGTTATAATTTCTAATCCTGACCATCTTCAGCAGATATTTATTAACCTGATTACTAATGCAATTCAGGCAATGCCACAGGGCGGGGTTTTGATAATAGAGACATTTATTAAGAATGATTACTTGAATATAAAATTCTCTGATACCGGGTTCGGGATTTCACGAGATGATATCAAGCGGATATTTGAGCCGTTTGTAAGCAAACGAGAAGGTGGCACAGGGCTTGGCTTGACGATTGTTCATCAATTGGTCAGCCAACTTAAAGGCACGGTAAAAGTAGAAAGTGAAGTCGGTAAAGGAACGGATTTTATTATTTCATTGCCGTCCCGCTAAAACCGGATAGACACAGAGAACAATGAGTATTTTTAAGGCATACGATATTCGTGGTAAATATCCTTCGGAATTGGATGAGACCAAAGCCCGGGCCATTGGCTGGGCATTGGTGCAATTTCTTAAGTCCAGACGTAGATTAACAGGACCGTTGGAAGTTGCGGTAGGCAGAGATGTCCGTCTTTCTTCCGCGTCTCTATCTGAGAGTGTCATTGAGGGATTATTACAGGCAGGCGCAAAGGCGACTGATATCGGCAGAGTAACTACACCGATGTTATATTTTGCCTCCGGATTTTATCAATTTGATGCCAGTGTAATGGTGACTGCCTCACATAATCCTGCTGAATATAATGGCTTTAAGATATGCAGGGAAAAAGCCATTGCCCTCTCGGAAAATACTGGTTTAGTTGCCATAAAAGAGATATCAGAGAAATATAAACATCAGGTAAAGAAGAAATCCTCGGCTGTAAATCGGCTTAATGTCTTACTGGATTACCAGCGGTTTATCAGGCGATTTATCAGGTTTTCATACCTGCTGATAAAGGTCGCGATAGATACAACAAATGGTAGTGTCGGACGTGTTTTTGAGAATGTCTTTGATAGGGTTTTACTAAAGAGATTGGGTTTAAAGATAATACGGTTATATTTTAAGCCCGATGGCAGATTTCCAAATCACGAGCCGAATCCGATGAAGGATGAAAACCTGTCTGATATTAAAAGAGTAATCAGAAATAATAAGGCGGATTTAGGTGTATGTTTTGACGGAGATGGTGATAGGATTATCTTTTTAGATGAAAGGGCAAAAAGGGTCTCTAATGACCTGATTACTGCGCTTATTGCTAAAGAGATTCTAAGAGAACATAAACACTCGGCAGTTGTTTATGACCTTCGCTCAAGTAAAGTAGTAAAGGAAGAGATAGAAAGACGGGGCGGAATTGCTATCAGAGAAAGAGTCGGGCATGCCTTTATTAAGGCAACAATGCGACAGCATAACGCGGTATTTGGTGGTGAATTATCAGGACATTATTATTATTTAGATAATTTCTTCGCGGATTCTGCACTACTTACTTTCGTTTATATCCTGAATATTATTGCCAGAGAGAATAAACGTTTATCAGCGATTATAAAACCACTGCGGAGATATTTCCAATCAGGCGAGATGAATTTTACGGTCACTGATAAAGATGCCAGGATAGAGAAGGTAATCTCGGCATTTTCCGACGGTATGATAGATTATTTAGATGGCGTTACTGTAGCGTATGATACCTGGTGGTTTAATTTACGACCTTCCAATACCGAACCATTATTACGACTTAATATTGAAGCCACCACTGAAAAACAATTGACAATCGTGAAGAATAAGATTATAAAATTGCTGTCCTGAATTACAGATTTAATTCAATTTAGCCACGGACCCACAGAGAACACGGATAAGAAACTTATAAGGATATCAGGTTATCACCCCGATAAATCGGAGCTGATTTTCTAATCACCTTTTCTTCTGTGAACTCTGTGTCTCTGTGGCTAATATGACAGAAATATGACTATCCAAGAATCAATCATCAATATCATCTCTTCGCTGGATAAAAAGGGGTTGAATGAGACACTCTTGGAGGTAACAAAAGATATCCTTAAACATCTAAAGGCTGATAGTTGTATCTTTTTTGTCTGCGAAGGTGATGAGGTAATTCCTGATATTTATCTTACCAAGCAATCTCCCCAATTTCAGCCTTGTGAGTCAGTTATA
>JAGUXD010000196.1 GCA_020062035.1 Candidatus Brocadiia bacterium
CCATCAATCCACCCAATAACTCCGGCTCAATCTTTATGTCTAAAACAATATTACCTTTAGTAAGAGAGGCAAGTTTTTCTCTAATAGTTTCTTGCTGGGTTGTATCTAAAGCAAAAGTCGTTTTAACTTTAGCTCTGATAATTCCCAGAATCTCATCTGCTAAACTATTATAGACCCCAATGACACTCGGCAGAATATCAGTGCGTCTTTTGGATATTAAGAGGTATATGAAATCAATAAGTTTTTCGTCTATAGTGCCTTTAAGAACTCTATTAAGGAACTCCTTTTTATTATTTGCCGAAATAAACGGGTGTTTAAGAACCGTGATGAGTTCTTGATTGGTCTGAAGTATTTGCAGGACGATTTGCAGGTCCTGTCGGATTTTATCTATTTCATCTTTAGACAAAAGGTCTATCAGGGCCTTGGCATAGCGTTTAGATAAGATTTTATCGGTCATTTTGCTTTGCCGGTAGCGTATAATATGATGGTCTGATGACCATCGCTCTTTTTCCATTTAAGCATTTTTATAAGCATCAAGAAAGTCATCTCTGGTAATTCCAGATTGGGTACAAACCTACACTCCCGCCTCAGCGACAAATGCCTAAATAATACGGGGTTCTACCTCTAAAACTTCCCTGCCAAATGTCTTAATGTGGAAACGGATGGCTGATTTCACATCAGCCAGTGCCGATTCATAAGTATTTCCTTGCCCAACCACCACGCCCTTGAATCCTAATGGATACGCCACATAGCCATCAGGGTGCTTTTCCACGAGGATTTTAATCTGTTTCATAACATATTTCTCCTAATTATTAAAACTATCCTTTAACAACTTGTTCTAAGAACTCCTCTACAAGTTTGGAATGTGTTTTCTCATCTATTTCCTTGCGGATAACCTTTTCTGCGGCTGAAATGGAAATAGCAACGATGTCCTGTCTCAATTCTTTCATTGCCTTCTTTTTTTCTAATTCTATTTCTTCCTTTGCCTTACGGATGATATTATCGGCCTGAAGATGCGATTCGGAAATAATCTGGGCTTTAGCAGACAAACCTTCTTTGATAGCGTTCTGAATCTTCTGATAGCCCTCTTTTTCTATCTGGCTGATTTTAATATGGTAATCTTCTAACAATCGTGCAATCTCTTGTTTATCTTTGTCTATCTTGTTAAAAGACCCCTCTATTTCTTTCCTGCGGTTATCCAGATGTTCTAAGACACGGGTAAAAAGAAACCTTTTAAGGATAAGAAAGATGATAATAAAATTCGCAACTAATATAAGGATTACTTCTGCCTGAGCACCTAATATCTCAAAAAACGCTTTCATATATTGCGAAAGGGGACGCCTTATACCGTCCCCGATGTTTCCTCCCTAACCCCCATTCCTTACCCCGCTCAGACATTACGTCGGAGCGGGGTCCTTATCGCCTCTAATGTTTACCCTCTGTCTTTTTCTCTTTATCGTAAGTGTCTGTTAATTTCTGATATTCCAGTGCTTCCTTACCATATTTGGCTTGAATCATCTGGTCTAAACTGGGTTTAATCAAAAACCCCAGCACAAAGACCGTAAATAGGACCAGGGTTTCGATCAACGCCAAGCCCATAAGAAGAGCCGTAAAAATCCGACCACCGGCTTCGGGTTGTCTGGCAATGGCTTCAACAGCGCGCCAGATTGCGCGTGATTGGCTGATTGCGCCAATAGAGGCAGCGATTGCCACTCCGAGACCAATAGTTACTGCAGTTATCCATATATCCACTACTTATCACCCCCTTTCTATACGGTTAAAATAAGTTATTCATGCGAGGTCATTAGCATAATGTAAATAGACGAAAGTGCCATAAAAATAAATGCCTGTAGGACCGAAGTAAATACCGCAAATCCCATTATAATCAGTTGAAGCGGTAATAAAGGGAAACCCATATTTGCTAATGAAATTAAGATGGTATCCTCACCGAATATATTAAGATACAACCGCAGGGAAAGAGAAACCGTTCTAATTAGTTCACCTAAAAGGTGTAAAGGAAATATTAGCGGCGCTATCAGCCATGTTGCTATTTCTTTCGGAGAGCCAGCGTGATGTTTAATATACCCCAGAAATCCATGCTCCTTGATACCATATACCTGGACCATAATAATGACAACAATTGCCATTGAGACGGTGCAATTCCAGTTTGCGGTAGGCGAAATCATTCCGGGAATAAGCCCTAAGAGATTAAGACATAAGATAAATATGAAGGCAGTGCCCAAAAGCCCTAAATATTTTTTGCTGTTATGCCCGATAAGAGAATCCAGAAGATTCCCCAAAAAATCCACCACTATTTCCATTAAAGATTGCAATCTCCCAGGTGTTCTTTTGTCCAATCTTTTAGTAGCGAGATAGGATAAAATAATCAGGAAACCTATTACCGTCCAACTATATACGATAATCTGGAAATAGGTCTCGCCGTCCTTACCTTTGAGAAACCCTGGTAGAATATTACTCTGGTAAAGTTTCTGGTATAAGAAACCTGCAATCGTTGGAGGGTGATGTCCTGACGCCATATATTATTTTCTATTCTTAATCAATACAATCACCACTATTATCAGTGGTGTAATTAGAAAACCAACCGAAAATGGTAATAATACAAAGAATTTAGCACTTGTAAAGA
>JAGUXD010000086.1 GCA_020062035.1 Candidatus Brocadiia bacterium
CGCTTCGCTATAACTTACGTCCTTCGACTTTGCTCAGGACGTAATCCTGAGTTCATCGAAGGATTGCGTCGCTACCGCTTCCGTAAGTTATCTGCTTATTAACGTGGCAGAGAAATTTCATACTCCCGTTATGCTTGAAGAGGTTATTGATTATCTTAAACTTAGTCCGGGTAAAATTATAGTCGATGCAACGATAGGAACAGGCGGACACAGCAAAGGTATCATTGAGCGCATTATCCCTGGAGGAAAACTTATCGGTATTGACCGGGATGAGGATTCTTTGGCTATAGCTCGTGAGCGATTACGTGATTTTGGTCCTGTCTGTGAATTTGTATATGGTAATTTCGTTGATATTGGTGATATCTTGAAGAATTTGAATATCAAAAAGATAGACGGCATATTGTTTGATTTAGGTCTTTCTTCTTATCAATTAGAAGACCCAAATCGCGGGTTTAGTTTTCAGTATGAAGGCCCTCTGGACATGCGTTTTGACAGGAACAGTTTTATCTCTGCGTATGATTTAATAAATAACCTTAATGAAGAAGAAATTTCCACAATGCTGTGGACCTTTGGTGAGGAGCGGTGGCACAATCGCATTGCTCATTTTTTAGTAGAAGAAAGGCAAAGGCGGGCTATCACCACGACGCGAGAATTAAGCGATATCGTGGTTAGAGCCATACCTCATAAGTACAGGCATTATCGCATACATCCTGCAACGAGGACTTTTCAGGCGGTCCGTATTGCCGTGAATAGAGAATTGGAAACAATAGGGGTAGGGATAAGTGAGGCAATTGAACTTCTGGATAGGTCAGGTAGGATTTGTGTTATTTCTTTTCATTCCCTGGAAGACCGCATAGTTAAATTCAGTTTTCGTAAATTTGCCGCTAGTGGCGAAATAAAAATAATAACACCTAAACCCCTGACACCGCAAGATGCAGAAGTGGGGGAAAACCCTGCGAGCCGCAGCAGTAAATTAAGGGTTGCAGAAAAATTATAAGATGAGGCTGTCTAAATTCTTATTATTGGTTACTTTCATTACCTTCTTTTGCCTTCTGTATGTTTATCAGCAAACAGAGATATTCCGTTTTGCCTATATCGGCCAGAAGAAATCCGCAGTATTCCACGATTCTCTTGATAAAAATGCTATGTTAAGATATAATATAAACCAGAATACCTCTTTGGTGCTTATTGACAATAAGGTCTGCGGATACGCCAATTTCGAGATGCCGAATAGTTATCGTGTGGTAAAATTGGTCTATCCTCAGGAAGGTTTAAGGATAGCGAATCGATCCCGCACTTTGAAGCTAAAAAACATAGCAACCTCTCTTTTTTGTATCAAAAGACAGGCTGAAGCAAGAACCATTGACCGTCCTTAGCTAAGCTGGTAAAACCTAATCATTAAAAAGTAGGTAGTATGCAGTAGGTAGGCATGAGGTTGCACCCTACATTCTACATACTAACTACTGCGCTGTAACATTAATTCCTGATAGTAAGATAATGCTTGCTAAGCTTCTCGCGAGCATCGTTCTTTGTAAACTGCCAGGAAACGGTTGCCTTCTGGCGATCCCGCTGACCGGTCCATGCATATACTTCTTTAGAAAAGGTTCTGATGTCACCAATACGGCGGTCAAGACATTGCTTCGAAAGAACAGAAAGTTCAATTTCCGCCATATTCAACCAGCTGGCCTTTTTAGGTGTATAGGCCACCTGGAAACGTTGTGATAAAGCAAATGCTTCTTTCGGTGAAAATGTTTCATAGAAAGAAGAGGGATTATGGGTATTAAGATTATCCTGGACTAAAATGATCTTTTTTGCTTTTTGATACATCTTTTCAACCCTTTTCATGAAAAGGGCATAATCTTTCTTGGTTCTTCGTTCTTTGACTTCAACAATACGTTTGCCGGCTAACGGTTCAATGGCTATCATTACACAACAGGTTCCATTTCGTTTATAATGGTAATCCTGACGCTGAACTTTACCAGGCTTCATAGGAATTGGCATTACAACATCGCCAATTAACTGCGCAGGCCGTTCATCAAAACAGATTACCGGCCTTTGAGGGTCATAGCCTTGCTCATAGATATCTAGAACTTCTTCCATGTGCCAAAGAAACGCTGATGTAATCTGGCCCATGCACCATTGTTTCTTTAGGTGAGGCCTAACTTCGTTTTTTTTAAAATCCGTTTTACTGTTTGATGTGAAATGTCATCAGCCATTTTTAACTCAACAACTTTATCAGCTATTAGACGCAATGTCCAGCGACTTCGGCCTTCCGGAGGCTTAGAACAAGCTATGGCTGTAATTTTAGCCCTTTGGCGTCCGGTAAATTTATTCGGCGCGCCCGGCCGCGGTTGCTCATTAATGGCTGCTTCCAAACCGTCTTGGATATACCTGGAGCGAACTGTACGAACCGTATTGCGTGCAATCTCTAAGGTTTTTATTATACGGGTATCAGTCTGTCCTTTATGGACCATTAATAATATTCGGCAACGTGTTATTTTTCGTGCTTTTTCAGTACCTTTGCTTATGAGTTGCCTTAATTCCTTTCGCTCTTTTGGTTTTAATTTGACCTGATTTTTTACTCGCATGGTACACCACCTCCTTATAAAAGGCAGTGTACCATAAATATTATTAATTATCAAGAATTTATGTTACAGCGCACTACCTTCTTCTGTCCTACAGCCGGATGTGACCAAAAGAAGAAATCTTTACTTAAAATCAAACCCTGTAAGAGGCAATGTCAGAGATATGTATTTAAA
>JAGUXD010000133.1 GCA_020062035.1 Candidatus Brocadiia bacterium
CCCTGCTAATAGTATGTCCAGCTGGGTATCTCAGAGTGGAAAGATACTTATATTAGACAGCAAACAAAAAGACACGCGTTATGATGATGAGAAAAAAATATTGCCTCACAACCTGAGCGCAATCAGATCGGCTCAACCACGTCCGTCTGTAGCAGGCAGGCAATACACAGTAATTGCCACGATTCCATTAGTTTGTATTGGTAATCTGGTGGGCGTTCTGGATATTGTTGCTGATAACGGCTCCAGAATTGCCGAAGCCCAGATTACACAGATTACCCCCTTGATTAATCTTATTTCTTTTATCTATGGTAAAACATTTACTGAGAATATTACAAAACTAGCAGAGATATGTATACGGTTCATGGAGGGAAGGGATGCTTATACATATGGTCATTCTCTGAGAGTGGCTAATTATAGTGTAGCGATTGCTAAATCTATCGGCTTAAACGAGGTGCAAAAGCAAAGATTACGTCTGGCGGCTCTTTTACACGATTTAGGGAAGATTACATTTTCAGATGTCTTATTTACCACGCAAAAGTCCCTCACCAAGTTAGAGATACAACTTATTAAAATGCATTCAGTCATAGGTGCTAATATGATTTCAGGGATAAATAAAAATATATCCTTGATTGTTCGCTCACACCACGAAAATTATGACGGCACAGGATATCCGGATTCGTTAAAAGGTGACAAGATACCTCTCTTATCACGGATTATCACGATAACTGATGCATTTGATGCGATGCTTACTGAAAGACCTTACCAGACCGGAATGAGTATAGAATCAGCGATTGAAGAAGTTAAACTTAATAGTGGTAAACAGTTTGACCCACAACTCGTAGAGGTTTTAATCGGCTGTTACCAGAGTGGCGACTTGAAACTTTAATCTTGATGAACCCTGTTAGAGATGGTGGCGTCGTAGGCACCACGTGATTTTGTGATGAAAGTCAATACTACATCTAAGGTCAAGAATAAACCGATTCTTTCTAATAAAGCAACAGACGTCTCTAACGGGGTGAATGTTTTGGTTGTTGGTTCTGTGGCTTATGACACAATACAAACACCTTCTGGTAAAAGAGATAATATCCTTGGAGGGTCTGCTGTTTATTTTGCCTATGGAGCAAGTTTCTTTTCCCCTGTTTCTTTAGTTAGTGTCGTGGGCAGAGATTTTTCATTTGAAGAAGAATTAGAACTATTAAAAGCAAGAAATGTTGACCTGCGGGGCTTGGTAATTAAAAAAGGAGCAACATTTAAGTGGGCAGGCAGATATGTAGGAGATATGTGCTATGCCGAAACTATCTCTCATTCGCTTGGTGTCTTTGGTAAATTTCAGCCGATTATTCCTTCTTACTATCGTAACATCCCTTATGTTTTTCTTGCCAACGGCTCACCTAAATTACAGAAAAAGATATTAGACCAGATAAAAAAACCTAAACTGGTTTTTGCTGATACAATGAATTACTGGATTGAGAACGAGAAAAGGGCATTATTGCATTTGATAGAGCAAATAGATGGGCTTATTGTAAATAATGATGAAGTGAGGTTATTAACAGGGATGTATCATACTATAACAGCAGCACGGGAGATTCTAAAATGGGGTCCGCAAATACTTATTATCAAAAAGGGCGAGCATGGTGCGTTATTAGTAACCAAAGATGATTTCTTTGCAGTGCCGGGTTATCCGATAGAAGTGGTCCGAGACCCGACCGGTGCGGGTGATTCCTTTGCCGGGGGAATGATGGGATATCTTGCTAAAATAGATAGTCCCTCTTTACCTAACCTGAAAAAGGCGATTCTTCACGGCAATGTGGTTGCTTCTTTTACCATTGAGGACTTTGGATTAGAAAAACTTAAACAGCTATCACCTAAACAAGTAGAAGAACGATATAAAAAATTATTGGGGATGATGCGATTATGACAAAGTCCCGCTTATACGGGATGGGAAAGGAAGGATATTATATGACCCCACAAACCTTCTGGTCAAAATTAAGATATGCTTTTTCCATAGAAGATGATTCCGAAGATATTCAGAGGAGATTTTCGGATGAAGAGATAAGATTGCTTGATAAAGTGGCTGATGGGATAGTAAAAAGACGGTTATCATCACCTGCTTTGATATTTCTGGAAAGCGTTCGTCCCTTAAATTTTCTCAGTAGCCAGGCGATTGTATTTCTTCAGCCGATTGTTGGTCTAATTATTTCTAAAAAAGAAATTGACTTATTAGCGAAGATATTAGAAAAAAGAGAATCAATACCATTATTAATAGAACTAATAGAGAAAAAAGAAGAAGCAGTAAAATGTTAAATCGCAGTGAAATCCCGCCGGGGATGAAAGAACTGAAGGTAATTATTGCGACTGATTGTGGTAGCACTACCACAAAAGCCATCTTAATAGAAAAGATGCCGAATGGCGAATATCGTCAGACCTATCGTGGTGAGTCGCCTACTACTGTAGAAGCCCCGTTTGAGGATGTAACCAAAGGGGTTTTGAATGCTATTGCTGAAGTAGAAGAACTCTCTGGCAGGAAGATTTTAGAAGGCGAAAAAATTATTCAACCCAATCAAGGTAAAACTGGAGTTGACCTATATGTTTCAACCAGTAGCGCCGGTGGAGGTCTACAGATGATGGTTGCCGGTGCAGTAAAAACAATGACCGCAGAAAGCGCCCAAAGAGCCGCTCTTGGCGCAGGGGCTATCGTGATGGATGTTCTGGCTTCTAATGATGGCCGGCTCGGCTATGAAAAAATAGAACGTATCAGACAACTCAGACCTGATATGGTGCTTCTTTCAGGTGGCACGGATGGCGGGACAATTACGCATGTCGTAGAGTTGGCTGAATATCTCGCCGCAGCAGACCCGAAACCAAGATTCGGTATCGGTTATCAGTTGCCTGTTATTTTTGCGGGTAACAAAGATGCTCGTCCTAATATTAATCAGATACTTGACAAAAAGACATCTCTATATATTGCCGATAATATTAGACCTGTTCTGGAGCGGGAAAACCTTGGTCCTGCCAGAAATAAAATCCACGATTTATTTTTAGAGCATGTAATGGCACAAGCACCGGGCTATAAAAAGTTGATGTCATGGGTCGGTGCACCCATTATGCCAACACCTGCCGCAGTGGGTATGATTATGGAGACAATTTCTAAAAAGGAGAGGATAAATCTTGTCGGTGTTGATATTGGGGGGGCAACAACTGATACTTTTTCGGTGTTTGATGGTATTTTTAACCGCACCGTCAGCGCTAATCTCGGCTTGAGTTATAGCATCTCTAATGTTCTCGCAGAAGCCGGCTTACCTAATATTATGCGCTGGGTACCGTTTGATGTGAAAGAGGAAGATATTCGTAACCGTATTAAAAACAAGATGATTAGGCCTACGACAATTCCACAAACTTTAGATGAACTGCAGATAGAACAAGCCATAGCCCGAGAAGCATTACGGCTTGCCTTTGAGCATCATAAACAATTAGCCGTTGGATTAAAAGGTATTCAACAGGAACGTTCTATTTCAGATGCATTTGAACAGGTCGCCACGGGCCAAACCCTTATTAATATGTATCGTTTGCATCTGATTGTCGGTAGCGGAGGGATACTTTCGCATGCCCCACGACGGGTGCAATCAATGATTATGATGATAGATGCTTATCAGCCGGTTGGAATAACTCATTTAGCAGTGGACAGTATATTTATGATGCCTCATTTAGGGGTTCTTTCACAGGTAAATGAAAAAGCCGCTACAGATGTGTTTGTGAGAGATTGTATGATTTATTTAGGTGCCGCTGCCTGTCCGGTAGGGCAGGCAAAGTCAACTGAAAAATGTATGGAATACAAAATCCTCTTACCAGATGGGAAAATAATATCTGACTCTATACTTTCTGGCGAAGTCAGGCTTTATCCATTAGACGTGGGGCAAGAAGCAACGATTGAAGCAACTCCAACAAAACATTTTGATTTGGGCGAAGGTAAAGGCAGACCTATTAAGAAAAAGGTCTCAGGAGGTGTTGTGGGAATTATTATAGACACCCGCGGAAGACCCTTGCTATTACCAGAAAGTAAATCTGAAAGGGTTACCTATTTACAAAAATGGGCAAAGGCAGTAGCCCTTTATCCTTAAATCCTATGAATATCTATATCGCTCTGGTTCTAACCATAATCTCAAACACCTTTGCTAATACTCTTATCAAGGTTGCGATGAACAAAGCGGACAAAACCCAGGGTTTGATAAACCAGTATTTATTCAACCCCTACTTTATTGCTGGGGTAATTTTGTTTGCCCTCTCCCTCATCAGTTATAGCATAACTTTAACCAAAATGAAATTAAGTGTGGCGTATCCGGTTATCATCAGTGCTTGTTTTGTTCTGGTTGTTTTTATCTCGTGGTTTTATCTAAAAGAACGAATCTCGCTAATACAATTAACAGGAATTGCCTTAATTGTCATTGGAATCTGGCTGGTATTGAAATAGTGATGAAAGTATTAGTTACCGGCGGAGCAGGTTTTATCGGTTCTCATATCGTTGATAGATTGGTTCTGAACGGTGCAAGGGTAAGAGTTATTGATAATTTCTCGTCAGGCAAAATAGATAACCTGAAACACAGTCATAATAAAATAGACCTGATTCGTGGGGATATTCGCGATGTCTCTGCAGTAAAAAAAGCACTCAAGGGTATAAAATACATCATCCATGAAGCAGCATTGAAATCAGTTCCAGAATCGCTTAAACGACCTGATGATTTTAATGCTGTGAA
>JAGUXD010000067.1 GCA_020062035.1 Candidatus Brocadiia bacterium
ACATATCGGATTGGCAGTCATATTAAAGCACTCGTTTTAAGTGTAAGAAAAGAGGATGATAATCTGAGAGCAATTATCTCCCGAACACATCCCGATTTTATAAAGAAATTATTTGAAATAGAGGTTCCTGAGTTGGCGGATAAATTTCTGGAAATAAAAGGGATTGTTCGTGAGGCAGGTTTCCGAACAAAAATAGCGGTCTATTCAGACAATCCGAAGATTGATGCGGTTGGTGCTTGTGTAGGGGTGCGCGGGGTAAGAATCAAAAATATTATTGAAGAACTCGGTGACGAAAAAATAGATATTATTAAATGGAGCGATAAGCCAGAGTTGTTTATTTCCGCAGCAATGAAGCCCGCTGAAGTCCAGGCAATAGAAATAGATAGCGAATCTAAAAAGGCCAAGGTCTTCATTAGCCCGGGCAAACTTGCTTTAGCCATCGGAAAAAAGGGACAAAATATTCGGCTCGCTTCTAAACTTACTAAATGGGAAATAGATGTTGTCTCTTCTGAACAGATGCCAGATGAGGAAATCTCTGAAGAGAAAACGGATAAATAAAAATGAGAATTCACCAACTATCTAAAGAATTAGGAATTCCTACTAATAAATTACTGCTTAAGGCAAAACAACTGAACCTTAATATCAAAAGCCCATTGAGTAATTTAGATGAAAAAGCAATCGCTCAATTGCGTAAGGAATTTGCCAGAAAAAGCCCTCCTGAAATAGCAACCCAGAAAAAGGGGTCTTTTGTTCCCGTTCCTATGGAATCCTGTTTAGGGAAGGGGGCCACTCGGATAAAACAAAATCGGCGAAAACCTGCTCAACCTGAACCTCCTGATAAAAAGATAATAGAACTGCCTGCTGCAGAAACAGAGCCGAATAAAAAAGAAGCAATCCTTGCCCAATTAATAGAAGCCCCCCCTTCGGATACCAAAACTATCAGGGCATTGCGGTCAACTGAATTAGATTATTATGACAAAGAAACTGTAGAGCAAGGCAAAGGATTCAGCGGTAAGATTGTTGAAAAACGCGTTGCTGTTAAAGCCAAACCTTTTATAAAGAAAACATTCTTCTTTAAGAAAAAGCCAACTGGTCCAAGCCAGACACTAACACCTACTAAACCTCTTGAACGAAAGGTTATTATCACAGGGAAAATAACTCTGAGAGAACTTTCCGAGAGAATAGGAATCAAGGCAGACCTTATAATAAAAAAACTTATAGGACACGATATAATGGTTCAGATTAACGATTATTTAAGTGAGGATGCATTGATTCTTATCGGATTAGAATTTGACTATGAGATTATCCACGAGAAACCTAAAGACATCACAAGCCAGATTATAGATGTTGTGGATAAGCCACAAGACCTGAAACAGCGCGGACCTGTGGTAACTTTTATGGGACATATTGACCACGGCAAGACCTCTTTGATAGACAAAATTCGTACAACTTCGGTTGCCACAACTGAAGCCGGAGCGATTACTCAACATCTGGGCTCATATGAAGTAGTGGTAAATGATAAAAAAATGGTTATTCTGGATACGCCAGGTCATGAGGCATTTACGAGGATGCGTGCCAGAGGCGCCAATATTACGGATATCGTGGTTCTGGTCGTTGCAGCAGATGATGGTGTAATGCCTCAGACCGAAGAAGCCATAAGCCACGCCAAGGCCGCCAATACCCCGATTATCGTAGCGATTAATAAAGTAGATAAACCAAATATTAACATTCATAAGGTAAAACGACAACTATCTGCTTTAGACATTACGCCGGAGGAATGGGGCGGAAAAAATATTTTCGTTGAAGTCTCTGCTCTAACAGGTCAAGAAATCAACCATCTTCTGGAAATGATTTTACTTCAAGCCGAAATAATGGAGTTAAAGGCAAATCCTTCTCGTCGAGCTTATGGAACCGTATTGGAGGCAAAACTAACTGAATCCCAAGGACATCTGGTAACTCTGCTTATACAAAATGGTACCTTGAGAATCGCTGACCCTATTACCTGCGGCTCTGCTTATGGAAGGGTCAGGGCAATATTTGACTCTAATTCTAAAAACATCACCCAGGCGGCTCCAGCCACATTGGCAAAAATAATTGGTTTATCCTGCTTACCTATGGCTGGAGATAGATGTTATGTTGTTGATAGTATCCAGACCGCATCAAAATTAGCCGAAATACAAAAACATCGCCAGAAAGAAACACCATTTATTGCAAAACATATCACATTAGAAAACATCTTTGAAAAATTATCTACAACAGACCTGAAAGAAATCAGGGTCGTTCTCAAAACTGATGTTCAGGGCTCTTTAGAAGTAATCGGTCAATTACTGAATAATTTCTCATACAAAGAAGCCAAAATAAAAATAATTCATAAGGGAGTTGGACATATTAACGAATCAGATATTCTTTTAGCCGATGCTTCTGATGCAATTGTTATTGGCTTTAACATCCCTATAGAAGAACGCGCTAAAGCCCTGTCCAATGACTACGGCATAGAAATAAAGACCTATAATGTAATCTATTCTATAGTGGAAGATATGAAACTGGCTTTAGAAGGACTATTAGAGCCAGAAGAAGTAGAGGTTAAAACGGGTAGATTGGCAGTTAAAAATATCTTTAAGATTTCGCGTCTCGGTAATATTGCAGGTTGTCTGGTGCAGGAAGGCAGAATAGAACGAACCTCTCTGGTTAAAATATATCGCGATAAAAACCTTGTCTTTACGGGTAAATTATCCTCACTGAAACGGCTCAAAGATGATGCCAGAGAAGTAAATGAAGGTTTTGAGTGTGGCTTAAAAATAGACGGCTTTAATGATATTAATATCGGCGATATTATTGAGACATATCAAAAAGAAAAACGTCTTAAAAAACTAACCTCTCTTAATCTTACTTGAATGAGTAATAACAGATTAAAACGAGTTGCTAAAGAACTCCAGAGAGAAATCAGCCAGATTATTCTTTATGAACTTGAGAATTCTTCTTTAGGATTCATTACCATTACCAGAGTGGAACCAACCCCTGACCTCAAATCTGCCAAGGTCTTTATGACAGTTCTTGATTATAAAGCTGAGTCATCATCCGCTGATGAACAAAAATCAACATTGAACTCATTGACCCAAAAAGCAGGTTATATCCAGAAACTTTTAGGGAAAAGAATTAGATTACGCTACCTGCCTAAACTTTCTTTTCATATTGATGAAAATTTAGAGAAAGAGCAAAGACTACTGCGGTTAATCTCTGAGGTAAATCCTGTTAGAAGCGATACTATGATAGATAAAAAAACAAATCCTGATGGGTCGGAAGTGAACCTTTCTAAAAGAGGGTAAATCAATCCCGCTGAAGCGGGACGGGATGATTAGTGCTAATTGACTCTTTGACCTGTGCAATTTCTTTCTGTTTCTCCAAAAATTGTCCTATACTGCGGTATTTCTCGTATCTTTGTTGAAGTAATGTTCCTATCGGGATGTTTTGTAGTTTCTGCAGATTTTTCAGGATGCAACTCTTTACATTATCAGCAGTAATTTTGTAATCGTGATGTGCTCCACCCAACGGTTCAGGAATTATTTCATCTACTATTCCTAAACTAAAAAGGTCATTGGAGGCGAGTTTTAGAACCTTAGCCGCATCAGGCGCTTTGGTATTACTTTTCCACAGTATCGCGGCGCAACCTTCCGGTGAGATAACAGAAAAATAGGCGTTTTCTAAAATCGCAAAATGGTCGCCAACTCCGATTGCTAAAGCCCCGCCACTACCGCCTTCGCCAATCACAATACAAATTATCGGCGTCTTCATATGAGACATCTCAAAAATATTCTGTGCAATAATCAGGGCTTGACCGCGTTCTTCTGCCCCTATACCCGGATATGCACCCGGAGTATCTATCAATGTTATAATCGGCAGTTTGAATTTCTCCGCCAATCGCATCTTAAGTAATGCCTTACGATAACCCTCAGGATGTGGACAACCAAAATGACAGGCAACTCTTTCATGAATCGTCTTACCTTTCCGAGTACCGATTAACATTACTTTCTGGTTTTCTATCTTGGCTAATCCGCAGACCATGGCCGCGTCATCACG
>JAGUXD010000038.1 GCA_020062035.1 Candidatus Brocadiia bacterium
CCGTTGAGGACGAGAAAAAATACTCAAGAAACCTCGTAAATATACCGAAATATCCTGTAGAGATTTTTGGTTCATGGCAGATGCCCTCCTTTCAATCTTTCTATAAGATATCGGACATCCGCCTTCTTATTTTGAGTAACTTCCTCCTATTTTTCTTGCCTTAACCCATAAACTTTGCCAAACTCAAGTAACATAGAAAAGTATAAAAGCAGCAACCACCCGCCGCAGAGAGGTTTTATCTTTATGGCGGGCAGATTTCCACAGATTACACTGATTATATTCTATCTGTGGTTATTTTTCTTGACATATAAGGAAATTATATTAAATTAGAATTATCCCGAAAGTCATTCAGACCCCGCGGGCATTCGGGGTAAGAATCTGCTTGCCCGCCAGATGGGGTAAATAATCTGTGGTTACATTTTCTGTAAGAAAGGAAGTCTTTATGAAAACCATATCTGCTATAATGAAAACAGTAAACTGGCTTATCACGGTGTTCTTTGCAAGTATTTCTCTTTTATGGTTTGCTGATATGATAGATTTAGGAATGGTTGCTTCGTTTGCACGAGACCTTAATGAGAACACAATGACCTATCGGGCACTTTTAGCCATCGGCGCTTTTTATCTTATCCTTTTTAATCTCCTTTATCTTCTTGGTAGATGGTTCACCCGCCATTACGCATCAAGTGTTCAAGTTACCACAACAGGCGGGTCATTTTCTATTGCAATTTCAGCCATAGAAAACTCACTGCGTCGAGCAGTAAAAAAACTGCCAGAAATCCACGATGCTCATATTCGTGTCTATAAGGATAGAAAGAATGAAGTTAAGCCAATACAGATTTATACAACATTCTCGGTCTGGGAGGGTGTTAATGTTACAGAAGTAACAGAGAAAATCAGAACTGCTATTACTATTCGCTTTAGCGAAATTATTGAGGTCAAAGAACCACCAATATTCAGTATTATTTTATCTAATATTGTAGAACGTGAACGGAAATCAGAAAGTAAAAAAAGGGATAAAGAGTATATTGAAAGCCAAATCTTCCACGGACCTGAGTATCCGATTGATTAGCACATAAAAATAGCCAGACCCTCCTGCGCCGAGGGTTCGGCTAATGGCAGGGATTATACACCACCTGCCCGAATGAACATTCGTTGAAACGGAGATTTTATCCTCCCCCCATCCCTTGCACGCAAGAGCTGGGCTCGTCTTAAACAGATTTTATATTGACGAAAAACCTGTTAATTTTAGACAGATTAAATAACGGAATTATAATTCTTATTGCTTAATTGAATGTCTGATAATGATTTTACGACGCATCAATGTAGAAAAGCATTAACGATATCCACCTGGGAAGGCAGTTTTGCCTCGTTTCACGGTGCCTTAATCGGTGGTGTTTTTGTTACGGGCTTTGTTCTTGATTTAGGTGCCCAAAACATTCATCTGGCTATCTTAACCGCTATTATCACACTTGCAGGATTTGCTCAGCTTCTTTCTGCCTGGTATCTTCAATATCTTCCTGCAAGAAAACCTTTTACTATCATCACTTCAAATATCTCCCGCTTTTCCTGGTTATTGATTGCTCTCGTTCCGTTTCTCTTTATCAAATCTAATGCGATGTTGATATTTTTTATTATTTACCTTGTTTTGAATATGACAATGGCAATGGCAGGTAATTCCTGGACATCCTGGATGGCTGATACCGTGCCGAAATCATTGTATGGAAGATATTTTAGCAGACGAACAATGATATGCACGATTGTCGCTGGTGTCTCTGGTTTAACAGGTGGCTATTTTATGGACAATCTTTTGCCGAAGTATCATAAAGAATTACTTAACATCTTTTCTTTTCTGATACCGTCTAATTGGAGTATTAACGAGAGTTATAAGTTTATCGGATTTGGGATGGTCTATTTTGTTGCGGTTCTTTTGGGGGCTTTGCCTTCTTTGATTTTACTTATCAAACAACCAGAGCCTCCTTTCAGAAAAGAATCCACTAAATTACCACTACAGAAAAAGCCCTTATTTTCTTATATCAAGGAGATTGTAAATCTGCCCAATTTCAGGACATTAGTTTTAGCAATGGTTATATGGAATATTGTAAATGGATTTTCATCTCCGTTCTGGACGCCCTTTAGATTAAGGGATTTGGAAATGTCTTATTCTGCCTTGACCTTTTGCGACTATGCACTTAATGGTATGTTTCGGGTTATTGCCTTGCCATTCTGGGGAAAAATCATTGACCGCTTCGGCTCTAAATCAGTTTTATTATTCACGCTGTATGTTACGAGTTTTCACCCGCTTTTTTATGTCATTTCCACACCTGATTTTACTGCCCTTATTTATCTAGATGCTATCTCAAGCGGGATAATGTGGGCAGGTGTTGAAATGGCGTTATTTACTTTATTATTAAGCACAGCACCCAAACAGGGCAGAGAAATGTTTCTGGCAATCTATGCTGCACTAACCGCTTTATCTGCAACTATTCCTCAATTTATTGCCGGTTGGATTATGGACATTATGCAGAACTACCAGATTTTTTCTATCTCAAGTATTCAGATTTTACTCTGGTTTGTTTCAGTAGGAAGATTTGGCTCTTTAATGTGGATAAACAAGATAACAGACCCCAAAGAAAAGCCGATAGTATCGCTTGTCTCTCATCTATTTACTCAGGTCAAAGAGGGCTTTGGGTTCTTTCGGCTATTCACATGAAAACTAAAGTATACCTTACCAGAAGGATTCCTGATGAGGGAATCGCTCTTCTCAAGAAACAAAACTACCATCTGGTGATTAACCCATTAGATAAACCAGTCCCACGAAAGATATTACTTCAAGAAATAAAAAACATTGATGGAATCCTTTGTATGTTATCTGACCGCATTGACCGCAGAGTAATAGATACTGCCCAACGATTAAAGGTTATTTCTAATTATGCAGTCGGATATGATAATATTGATGTTCATTATGCATCAAAGAAAGGGATAATCATTACAAATACTCCAGGTGTTTTAACAGAAGCAACTGCAGAGGTTACCTGGGCATTAATTTTCGCAATAGCCCGAAGGGTCGCTGAAGCAGACCGATTCGTAAGACAGGGTAAGTTCAAGGTATGGAGTCCAACTTTATTACTGGGTAGATTATTGACCGGGAAGATATTGGGTATTGTCGGCGCCGGCAGAATCGGTCAGGCAGTCGCTAAAAAGGCCTCTGCTTTTGGGATGAAAATTATCTATTATAATCGTCGCGCCAAGACGTCATTTGAGAAACAGACCCAAGCCAAAAAGGCATCTCTTGAAACCATTCTTAAAAACGCAGACTTTGTGAGCATCCATTTACCTTTGACTGAGGAAACCAAACATTTTATTGGTGCAAAAGAGTTAAGAATGATGAAAGACACTGCGTATCTGATAAATGTTGCGAGAGGTCCGATTGTAGATGAGTCGGCTCTGGTGAGTGCCTTGAAGACCAAAATAATCGCGGGGGCAGGATTGGATGTTTATGAGAAAGAACCAGATGTCCATCAGGATTTGGTCAAATTGGATAATGTAGTATTGCTTCCGCATTTAGGAAGTGCGACTATAGAGACACGAACAGAGATGGCAATAATCGCTGCCGAAAACTTAATTGCGGTCCTTCAGGATAAAAAACCTCGCTTTGTCGTTAAACCAACTTAAGTCACGGATTACACAGATGAATTGCGAATTGGGAATTTAGAAATTCGTCCAGCTCCAGCGGGACAATTCGCAATTATTGATGACAGATTCCATTATAATAGTATATAATGCGGGATGACGGATATTGGATAAATAAAACTGATGATATGGCTGGCTTTAGAGTGCGCCATAGAATCCGCGATATACCAGCGGATAGCACCCGGCATACTCCACAGGATAGCCCTACTGATAGCATTCGGGATAGACATCTGGATAGCCGTCTGGGTAGACCTCAGGATAGACCACCAGATAGCCCCTGGGATAGCACTCGGGATAGCCCAGCAGATAGCCCCTGCGATAGCCCTTGGGATAGCCATTGAAATAGGGGAGGGGGTATAGGTGGGGGGATATCTATGCTATTGACACATAAGGAGTTATATTGAATGCGGATTACTGTATCCCACCGAGTAGGGAACTATTATTTGCAAGAAATTAGTATGGGTCACCAGATTACGATTAGTATTTTATGTTAATTTTTATTCTTGCTTTGTTTCCAACAATATTAACTCCAAATTCGTATAAATGTGGATGGCTTTTTATTTTTCTCAAGGTGTATGTTTATCAATCGGGTATATGTCTCTTGGTTTAAGAGTATATGCTTAATGTCCTTGGGATATATGATAAACTGCCATACCACCACCTGTCTATCTTTTGTTAATACGTGAGAGCAATAAATCTAATCAGGCTGTCCAAAAAGTCCTTGATTTAGATAATCCCGCTAAAGCGGGACTATAATTCCTCTAAAAGGAGGATGTGAGTTATGAAAATATTTAAGGAGTATCAACC
>JAGUXD010000209.1 GCA_020062035.1 Candidatus Brocadiia bacterium
AATGAAGGAAATTTATTCTAAGGCGTGAATTTATAATAAGTTAGAAAGAGCGGGCGACCGGGTTCGAACCGGCGACAACAACGTTGGCAACGTTGTACTCTACCAACTGAGTTACGCCCGCATTTAACTACTTAATGCACCGCAAACTCACAGAGCCTGGTGGGGACGCAAAGTATTATCAATTTATCTTCTCCATGTCCTCTGTGGTGATATTATATTATTCTACATATAAGAATCAAGTTTTTATTTATGTTCGTCTCTAATTTCTCCAACAATCTGTTCCAATATATTTTCTAATGTAATAATTCCGATGGTGTTATTCTCCTCATTCTTGACAATGGCTAAGTGAATGTGCTTCTTCTGAAATTCCTTAAGCAATTCACTAATTCGCGTATTTTCAGATACAAAAAGGGGCTTTCTTATAAGGTCAGGTAATGCAATGATATTCTGGTAACATACAACATTAAAATATTCTTTCGTATGAAGAATTCCTATAATATTATCTATACTGCCTTCGTATACTGGTATCCTGGTAAAATGTTTTTCTGTAATTATTTGCATTGCCTTTTCCTGAGTGGTTGTGATTTCCAGAGCGGTTATTTTCTCGTTAGGTAACATTACTTCCTTAACCAATCGGTCAGTGAACTCAAAAACATTATGGAGTAAAAATGTTTCTTCTTCTTTGAGATGTCCTGTTTCAGTGGACATATCTACAATATGTTTGAGTTCTTCTTTGGTTATTACCGGACGGCGATAGCGGATTTTGATGTTAAATGGTATTAATAATAACCGTGTCAGAAATGAGAAAAAGGCAATTAAGAAATAAAAGAAATAATAAAACCACCGCATCGGTCTTGCTAAAGCGAATGCGAACCTGTCCCAGTATTGGCTTGCCAGAACCTTGGGTATAATTTCACAAAATTGTATCAAAATGAAGGTCATTACGAGAATGGCGATAAAAATTCCCTTCTCACCAAAGAGTGCCAAAGCCAGGGTAGTAGCCAGAATTGAGGCAGTGGTGTTCACTATGTTATTACCGATAAGAATTGTGCTTAATAGTTTTTCTGGCTCGCCAAGTATCTTCTGGATTAAAAGGGCCGTTGGATTTTTCTGTTTTACCAGCATTGATAATTTGGTTTTACGAAAAGAGAAAAGAGATGTTTCACTTGCTGAGAAACTTGCGCTTAAAATAAGCAATCCCAGTATCACAATACTCATAGACAACGGTGGTAACAGATGAAACATTTCCATATAATTTTATCCTCCTTGTTAAGCAAAGACATTTTGTAATTATTTTCCAGTGTCATTCTAAAGCCGATATTACATCGGATAGAGAATCTCAATCAGCCCCTTCTCTGCCCTCAGGGTGATATAGTGAATAGTTAATACATTTTTACATTAAAAACTTGACTTTATCCAAGAAAATGACAATATCTAAAAATAAAGAAAGGAGAGAGATATGAAGATTTTAGCATTACTGTTTATGTTGGTGGCATTGTTGAGTTTAGTATTAGCCGCGATTCTTGGAATAACAAATATGGTATTTCCTATAGGTAAGGTTCCGGCTCATTCGTTTATGGACTTCGCTGCGGTTTGCTTATTGTTTTCCATCGCACTATCGCTTTTTAAGAAATAATATATAGCAGGGGTGGGATTTGAACCCACGGCCAAGAGCTTATGAATCTCTTGCTCTACCGGGCTGAGCTACCCTGCCATACAATAAATTATAATCCCCAAAAAATTATTGTCAAATTTTAGAGTGAACAAAGCAGTTTTTCTTGACCGTGATGGAACTATCATCAGGGAGTTTCACCAGGGCGGGCGAGACCTAACTAATATATCTCAAGTAAAATTATATCATAATGTTCCCCGGGCACTAAAATTACTACAGCAAAGCGGATACAAACTTATTGTTATTACTAATCAATCTCTCATTGCACGTGGTATAATTCCAGAACGACAACTGATGCTTATTCATCAATATCTTAAAAAGTTATTATCTAAAAAAGGTATTAAGATAGATGCTATTTATTATTGTCCTCATCATCCAACAAAAGGAATAATTAAACGATATAGTAGAATATGTAGTTGCCGAAAGCCCCAGACAGGTCTTATTAAAAAAGCCATTAAGGATTTTCATATTGACCCAAAGCAATCATTTTTTATCGGTGATACTTTAAGAGATAAACAAGCGGCAGAAAAAATGGGCATTAAATTTGTCCTTATCCTTACTGGTTATGGCAGAAAAACTATGAGAGAGATAGACAAAAAAATGTCTGTTCTGACAATAGGGAATCTGCTTAAAGCAAGCAAATGGATAGTATCTGCCCTATGAAATAAAAAAGGAACAATTTATGTTTAATATTATCTTGTATATTTTACTCGGTTTATTTGCTGGTGGATTGAGTGGATTCATAGGAATTGGAGGCGGAGTAATTATTATCCCAGCGCTTATTTATCTGTTTGGGCTCAGTCAACATGAGGCACAAGGAACTACTTTAGCACTGATGGTGCCACCGATTGGATTACTTGCGGCACTAAAGTATTATCAACATGGGTATGTTAACCTGCAGATAGCACTCTTTATTTGTGTAGGTTTCTTTTTGGGCGCATTTTTCGGCGCGGAAATAGCGACTCATCTCTCAGGGAATATTCTAAAGAAACTATTTGGGGTATTCTTGTTAGCAGTTGCCTTGAAGATGATTCTGGTTAAGTAAAGTTACATAAGAGAGAAAAATATGAGTTATAAAGAATCAGCCCCGAAGACATTCGGGGTTTCTGAAGACAAGTCCTCGCACGACGAGACCTCTATAGTAGAGGTTGGCATAGAGAACGAGATGAAGGATTCGTATCTGAATTATGCGATGAGCGTAATTGTTTCTCGTGCATTGCCTGATGTTCGCGATGGCTTGAAACCATCTCAAAGAAGAATCCTTATTGCGATGAACGACCTCAATTTAGGTCCGCGTTCCAAGCACCGTAAATGCGCCAAGATTGCCGGTGATACTTCAGGTAATTACCATCCGCACGGTGAGCAGGTGATTTATCCCACACTGGTTCGTATGGCTCAGGATTTTTCCTGTCGTTATCCCTTGATTGCAGGGCAGGGTAATTTCGGTTCTATTGATGGTGACCCACCAGCCGCAATGCGTTATACTGAGGCACGGCTTACTGAATTCTCCTCACAGATGTTAGAAGACCTTGATAAAGATACTGTAAATATGGTTTCTAATTATGATGAGACCCGCGAAGAACCAACTGTTTTGCCCTCATTGTTCCCCAATCTTCTCTGTAATGGTTCATCCGGTATCGCAGTGGGAATGGCAACCAGCATCTTACCTCATAATTTAGGAGAAGTTGTAGATGGTATCATTAAAGTAATTGATAAGCCCGATGTAGAAATCGCCGAACTGATGGAGATTGTAAAAGGTCCGGATTTTCCCACTGGTGGAATAATATGCGGTATTAAAGGCGTCCGAGATGCCTATACAACCGGCAAGGGCCTAATTACTGTCCGTGCCAGAATTACTACTGAAGAAGTAAAAGGTGGCAGAACCGATATCGTCATTACCGAGATTCCATACAATCAGGAGAAGAATAAAATCATTGAGCGGATTGCCCAATTAGTCAAAGACAATAAGATTCAAGGGGTTGCTGATATCCGTGATGAGAGCGATAAAGATGGAATGCGTATTATTGTAGAGGTCAAACGCGGTGAAGAACCACAGATTACCATCAATCAACTTTATGAAAACACATCGCTTCAGGATACTTTCAGCATCATTACAATTGCCCTGGTTAATAACCGTCCAGAATTGCTTAATCTCAAGCAATTACTTGCAGCATATCGTGACCATCGGATAGAGGTAATCCGCCGGAGGACTAAATTCTTACTGGATAAGGCAGAGGCAGAGTTACATATCCTTGAAGGACTTTTGATTGCAGTTGATAATATTGATGAGATTGTTCGTCTGATAAAACGCTCTAAAACTCCTCAGGAGGCAAAGGAAAAACTAATCAACAAGTATTCACTTAGCGACACTCAGGCAGAGGCGATTTTACAGATGCGTCTCTCCAAACTCACGGGTCTGGAGAGAGAAAAACTACAAGCCGATATAAAAGAGCATAAGGAAAAAATCGCTGATTACAAGGCAATCCTGGCTGATAAGGATTTGGTCTTATATATTATTAAAGAAGACCTCTACGAACTAAAGAATAAATACGCGGATAAGAGACGCACCGAGATTCTTAAACGCGACCTCAAAGAATTCGTTTTAGAAGAACTTATCGTAGAAGAAGATGTCGTGGTGACCATCAGCCACGGCGGATATATCAAAAGAGTTCCTTTAACCAGTTATCGTAAACAACAACGAGGTGGCAAGGGTATCATTGCCGCAGAGACCAAAGAAGGCGATTTTATTGAGCATATCTTTACCGCTTCTACACATGATTATATCCTTTTCTTCACCAATTTAGGTAAGGTTCACTGGGTCAAGGTCTATGATATTCCGGAAATGTCCCGCACCGCCAAGGGCCGTTCTATTGTCAATCTGATTAGATTTAATCAGAACGAAAAAATTACTGATGCGATTCCGGTCAAGGATTTCTCCAAGGGATTCCTGGTGATGGCAACAGAATCTGGTCTAATCAAAAAGACATCTCTTGAGAACTACGGCAACCCGATTAAGGGCGGGATTATTGCCCTTAAATTAGAAGACAAAGACCGTCTTATCGGCGTGAGAGTCAGTTCCGGCAAAGACCATATCGTCCTCGGCACACAGGACGGTATGGCTATCCGTTTTGCAGAGGAAAGTGTCCGCCCGATGGGCCGAGCCACTTATGGAGTCGTCGGCATAAAACTGAAAAAAGCCGATAAGGTTAAGGATATGGTCCTAACTGATAAAGAAGCAACCCTTTTGAGTATCTGCGAGAACGGATATGGTAAACGCACTGATTTCTCAGAATATCGTATCCAACGTCGTGCCGGAATTGGTGTAAGAAATATCAAGACCACAGACCGAAACGGCAAACTCATCGCCTTAAAAGAAGTCAAAGAGCAAGACGAATTGATGATGATTTCTCAAAAAGGGATGATGGTGCGAATCCCGGTTAAAGACATCAGGACGATTGGAAGAAACACACAGGGTGTTCGGCTGATTAAATTGGAGCAAGGCGATAAACTCGTTTCGGTTGCGATGGTCTGCCCAGAAGAGCTCTAAATTGACACAATACGATTATTGATTGCGGAATGTTGAACCGCAGTCCCACTTTCTCTGAAACATTTCAAATAGGTTACCCGTATGGTCTAGTAGATGGGAGGGTGTGGAGTGGGGGATATTACGAATCTGGTGATGTATAACCCCATATAAATCAAATGGTTGTGATGAAAGACGTTATATTCAGGATTCGTCTGCTCCGGCCCATAATTAATCCTGAATTCGTAAGAAATAAGGCAAAAAAGTGGCTGAATATGTTGACATTAAAAGATGTTTGTAGTGTTCTCGGTGTTTGCAAATAGAGATTGGACTATGCGCTCAAATGGTTCTATATTTACAAACCCTCTACTAAGATTTTTAATATAAGGAATTTCACCTAAACAACTGACCCCTGAGATTCTTTCAATAATATCGGGGCTTAATTTTTCGGTTACACCTATCCTGATATTTTCGCTGTAATAATTGACCACAAAACCGGCTACTTTCAAACCATATTGGCGGGCTACTTTGATTGTTAAAAGTGTATGATTAATCGTGCCAAGCACGGGTCGGGTAACAATAATCACTGGCAGATTCAGAGCATTGATTAAATCAGCAATGAGATAATTCTGTTTTAGCGGGACCAATAAGCCACCTGCACCTTCTACAAGTATTCGCTGATGTAACTTTTTGAGTTGCTCGTAAGCAGAAAATATTTTTGACAGATTAACAGACCGTTTTTCTAATTGTGCAGAAAATAATGGTGCCAATGGTTTATGAAAATGAACAGGGTTAATTAAATCCAGCGGGTCTTCTACTTTGGTCCATCTTTTTAAGAAGATAGCATCGCTTCTTCCGCCAGTAGAAATAGGTTTCATTACGCCGATATTATGACCATTATTTCGTAAGGCAATACACAGCCCTGCTGTAACAATGGTCTTTCCAATATTTGTATCGGTTCCGGTTATGAAATAAGAAAGATTTTTCATGGTATTTTCTTGCAGTATAGGTCCCAAGGACTCCTTCGGAGAAAGTATAAATTTAGCCACAGATTACACAGATTAAATCTGTGAAATCTGTGGCTATATTTCTTGCAGGCATTGGTAATTAAATTATATAATAAAAGGATGGATGTCAAAGAAACTAAAATGTCAAATTCAGAAGATAAACTGAGACCGGTATTTATAGATGCATTTGATTTAGACGAT